>JAUSMA010000014.1 GCA_030645475.1 Nitrospirota bacterium | reverse complement strand
TTGAAACGAATGGACTGTCGCCGCGCGCGGCCATTTTTCCCCCTGGCGAATATCGACAGAGAATCTTCCTGCTTGGGCCACGCGAGCAAGTCCCCTGCATTGGCAGTAACCTTGATTATCAGCCACGGTCAACCGCATACAGCCAGGGAGTTCAAACATGAAAATCGCCGACAGCATCGACCAACTGATCGGCAATACGCCGCTGGTCAAGCTCAATCGCATGAACGCAGGTATCGACGCCGCGATTGTGCTGAAGCTCGAATTCTTCAATCCCGCCCACGGCGTCAAGGATCGTAGTCATCATCCCCTCCTTCGGCGAACGCTACCTGTCGACCGTTCTCTACCGGCACCTGAAAGTTTGAAAGCAGGAAGTACTTGAATTTGCCGGAAGGACTCATAATGCTGCTGATGGGCTCATAAAGAGATATTTTCAACACACGAAAAACATGGGGGAACGAATGGCTGCAGGCAAATCCAGGATCATCTACACGCTCACCGACGAGGCACCGCTTCTGGCGACGTATGCGTTTCTGCCCATCATCAAGACCTTCGCCGCGCCGGCTGGCGTTGATGTGGTCGGCTGCGACATCTCGGTCGCGGCTAGAGTCCTGGCAGAGCTTTCCGATTACCTGACCGACGCGCAAAAGGTCCCCAACACTCTGGCCGAACTGGGGCGACTGACCCAGGATCCCGACACCAACATCATCAAGCTGCCCAACGTCAGTGCCTCGGTGCCGCAACTGGTCGCGGCCGTCAAGGAACTGCAGGCGCGCGGCTACAGGATTCCCGATTACCCCGAGGACCCGAAGACCGACGAAGAGAAGGCGATCTGGGCGCGTTACGCCAGGTGCATCGGCAGCTCGGTGAACCCGGTCCTGCGCGAAGGCAACTCCGACCGCCGCGCGCCGCTCTCTGTGAAGGCCCATACCAGGAAGCATCCCCATAAGATGGGCGCCTGGAGTGCGGACTCCAAGACCCATGTGAGCCATATGAAGGGCGGAGATTTTTTCTCCAATGAACAGTCGATGACGACGACTGCGGCGACTGATGCCAAGATCGAGTTTGTCGGCCAGGATGGCAAGACCACGGTGCTCAAGCCGAAAGTGGCGCTGCAGGCTGGGGAAGTCATCGATGCGACGTTCATGAGCGTCCGTGCGCTACGGACGTTCATTGAAGAGCAGATCGAAGATGCCAAGAAGCGGGGGGTCTTGTTCTCCATCCACCTGAAGGCCACCATGATGAAGATCTCGGATCCGAAGATCTTCGGTCATGCCGTGACGGTGTTCTATAAAGACGTCTTTGAAAAGCATGGCGAGACCCTGAAGAAGCTGGGTGTGGATCCGGACAACGGGCTTGGCGATCTCTACTCGAAGATTAAGGGACTGCCGGACGATCAGCGCAAGGCGATCGAAGCTGACGTGCAGGCGGTCTACCAGAAGCGGCCCCCCATGGCGATGGTGAATTCCGACAAGGGGATTACCAACCTGCATGTGCCCAGCGACATCATCATCGATGCCTCCATGCCGCCGGTCATTCGCGACAGCGGCAAGATGTGGGGCCCTGACGGTAAGGCGGCGGACGCTAAATGTGTGATTCCGGATGCCAGCTATGCGTCGGTCTATCATGAAGTGATCGAGTTTTGTAAGAAGCATGGCGCCCTCGATCCGAAGACGATGGGCAGCGTGCCCAACGTCGGTCTTATGGCTCAGGCGGCCGAAGAATACGGTTCGCACGACAAGACGTTCAAGGCCCCTGGCAACGGTACGATCCGTGTGGTCGATGCCGCAGGCAAGACGCTCCTCGAGCATAAAGTAGAAGATGGCGATATCTGGCGCATGTGCCAGGTGAAGGATGCGCCGATTCGGGACTGGGTGAAGTTGGCGGTGACTCGTGCGAGAGCGACTGGAGCCCCGGCGATTTTCTGGCTGGATAAGGCCCGCGCGCACGATACGCAATTGATTGCGAAGGTGAATCAGTATTTGAAAGATCACGATACGACCGGCCTCGACATTCAGATCATGACTCCGGCCAATGCCACCAAGCTGTCCTTGGAGCGGATCAAGGAAGGTAAGGACACGATTTCCGTCACGGGGAACGTGTTGCGCGATTATCTGACGGACCTGTTCCCGATTCTTGAAATTGGAACGAGCGCCAAGATGTTGTCGATCGTTCCTCTGTTGAACGGCGGAGGGCTCTTCGAGACCGGCGCAGGCGGCTCGGCGCCGAAGCATGTGCAGCAGTTCCAGGAAGAGGGCTATTTGCGATGGGATTCGCTCGGTGAATTCCTCGCGCTGGCTGCGTCGTTGGAGCATTTGGCCAAAGTGGCCAATAATCCAGCCGCAAAAATGTTGGCGGATACGCTGGATCAAGCTAACGCCAAGTTCCTGGAGAGCAACAAGTCACCTGCGCGCAAGGTCGGCGAGATTGATAACCGTGGCAGCCATTTCTACCTAGCCCTGTATTGGGCACAGGCATTGGCTCAACAGACGCAGGACAAGAATCTGCAAGCGCGCTTTGTGAAGATTGCGAAGGAAATGGCGGACAACGAAGCCAAAATTTCCGGTGAATTGCTCTCGGCACAAGGCAAGCCGGTCGATGTCGGCGGGTACTATCATCCCAACGATGCGAAGGCGGCAAAGGCGATGCGACCGAGCGCGACGTTGAATGCCATCGTGGATGCGATTGCATAGAAGAATGGTCGCGTGGCTAGAGGCGAGGGGGCGAAACCTTAGTCTTCTAGCCACTAGCCCCGTGCCTCTGGCCCTTTAAGGAATTCCATGGCACAAGAAGACAGCAACGTTATCGATCAGCCGGAAGTCACCCGGCACAAGATGGTCACGGTCGAGATCGCCGGCAAGAAGTACGACGTGCCGGAGGGGATCACGATCATCAAGGCCCTCTGGTACTCGGGCCAGGAAGTCGTCCGCGGGGCCGGCTGTCTCGGTGGGTTCTGCGGCGCCTGCGCAGCCTACTATCGGACCAAGGACGATCCGAAAGTGCGAACCTGCCTGGCCTGCCAAATGGCGGTTCAGGATGGGATGTCGATCACGATGATGCCGCCGTTTCCAGCCCGCAAGGCGACGTACGATATTCAGACGCTCAAAGATCCGAAACAAGACCTCTTCAATCTCTATCCCGAAGCGCCGCTCTGCCGGAACTGCAACGCCTGCACTGAAGCCTGCCCGCAGAAGATCGACGTGCGGGAGGGAGTCTGGAAAGCGGTCTTCGGCGATTTCAAAAGTGTGTCCGAGATGTTTATGGATTGCGTGATGTGCGGCATGTGTACGCCAGTCTGTATCGCGGACATCGCCCCTAATCTGGTGGCCCTGTACGTGAGCCGAGCGCAGGGGGCTCATTTCACCGAGAAGCCTGTGGGGCTGGATACGCGCATCAAGGAAATTCAGGACGGCCGTTTTACGGATGAATGGGCCAAGATCCTCAAGATGACTGAGAAAGAACTGGCCGATCACTGCGCGACGGTCAAGTAGCCTAACGAGCCATCAGTCGTCAGCTCTCAGCTTCTGAAGATGAGGCAAAAGCTGAATGCTGGTCGCTGAACGCTGAAAGCACATTCATGGACATTCATGCCCTTCAACAGATCGTACATCAGACGCGGGATGCTCGACGAAAGCAGACCCTGCCTAAGCTCTCACCGGCCGATCGCGATCAACTGATCCATAAGTATCATCCGGACTTTCGGGCAAGTGCTTTTCGTCCGATCCGTTTCGGTCCCAATGTGGGGGACAAGACGGCTATTGAGCTGGCGACATTGCTGGAGGGTGATAGCTCTATTGCCGACGGATTCGATCTGACGCCCCACTACACGACCGATGTGTTGGTGGTGGGCGGTGGTGGAGCCGGTTGTGCCGCAGCACTTCATGCGCATGCAGCCGGTGCCAAGGTCATGCTGGCGACGAAGCTTCGACTCGGCGACTCCAATAGCGTCATGGCCCAAGGGGGCATGCAGATTTCGGTGGCGCCGGAAGACTCGCCCGTGACGCATTTCGTGGATACGCTGAAGGGCGGCCACATGCAGAACGACCATCAGCTGCTCAAGGTGATGGTCGAAGAAGGCCCGTCGATTGCGAAATGGCTCTTGAGCCTGGGCGTGTTGTTCGATCGTGACGGAGACGGGAATCTCCACGTGAAGAAGGGCGGCGGAAGCTCGAAGCCCCGCCTCCTCACCTGTTCAGACTACACCGGTCTTGAAATTATGCGGGTGCTCAAGGACGAGGTCCTGAATCAGAAAATTCAGTTACTCGAGTTCTGTGCCGCGGTCGAGTTGACGAGTGATGCCAATGGCCATTGCACCGGCGCCATTTTTAAAGACCTCGACAACCAGCGCCACGTCGTCGTTGCAGCCAAGTCTGTCATTCTGGCGACGGGCGGGATCGGCCGGCTCCATATTCAGGGGTTCCCGACCAGCAATCACTACGGTGCGACAGGCGACGGACTCTGCTTATCCTATCGGCTTGGCGCGAAACTCATGCATGTCGATACGTTTCAGTATCACCCCTCAGGCGCCGTCTATCCCGAACAGCTCATTGGGGCGTTGGTGACAGAAGGCATCCGGTCCGAAGGCGGACATTTGGTCAATGCGAAGGGTGAACGGTTCGTCAATGAACTGGATACCCGCGATGTCGTCTCGGCGTCGATTATTCGGGAATGCGAAGAGGGTCGTGGCATTCGAACCATGTCCGGGAGAATCGGAGTCTGGCTCGACACACCGCTGCTCGATGCCGCAAGTGGTCCCGGTACGATGGAGAAGCATTTCCCCGCGATGATGCTGCAGTTCGAACGATTCGGTATCGATATCAGCAAAGATCCCGTGCTGATCTATCCCACGTTGCATTATCAGAACGGCGGGGTGAAGATCGACACGAATTCAGAGACCGATGTGAAGAATCTCTTCGTGGCGGGAGAAGCATCCGGCGGATTGCATGGACGCAATCGATTGATGGGAAACTCTCTGCTCGACTTAATGGTCTTTGGAAAACGATCGGGGTTAACAGCCGCTGCTCGTGCGGCTGCCATGCCACAGGGGAAATTGACGGTCGAGCATCTGAAAGGCTTCCGCGCCGAAGCGAAGAAGCATGGCAATGCGAGCGGAGTCGTCTCGCCCATGATCCTGCCGGCATACACAAGGAAAGAATAAGGCTAGCGGCTTGAGGCCAGAGGCAAAGGGTGAGAGGAACTCTCGCCCTAGCCCTGTGCCATTCGCCCACGACTGAAGGGAGCAAGATGGACGTTCATGAGTTCCAGGCCAAGCAATTGTTCGGGCAATTCGGGGTTACGGTTCCGCGCGGGAAAGAGATCACCTCGCCTGAGGCGGGCGCAGCATGGGTGGCCGAGCTTAATACTCCGGTGTTTGTCGTCAAGGCGCAGATCCATGCAGGCGGTCGTGGCAAAGCCGGCGGCGTGAAGATTACGAAGGATAAGGCTGCTGTTCCAGGCTTGGTCAAGGAGCTCATTGGCAAGACGCTCGTCACCCACCAAACCGGTCCTAAGGGGCGGGAAGTGCGGCGATTGCTGATCGAAGAAGGCGCGGCGATTGCCAAGGAATTGTATGTGAGCATCGTTGTCGATCGGGATAGTGGATGGCCTGTGTTTATCGCGAGTACAGAAGGCGGGATGGAGATCGAAGAAGTTGCCGCTCATACGCCGGAAAAGATCATTCGCGAAGCGATCGACCCGGCAGTCGGGTTCCAGGGCTACAACGGGCGGAACATTGCGTTTGCGCTCGGGCTTCCCGCTATGGAGCCAGCCGTGGTGAATCCCTTCATCCAGATGCTGGGGAATCTCTATCGGATGTTTATGGAGAAGAATGCGGCGATGGTGGAGATCAATCCGTTGGTCATCACCAGTGACAAGAAACTCATCGCGCTGGATGGCAAGGTGTCGTTCGACGATAGTGCGTTATTTCGGCATGCCGATGTGCAGCAGATGCGCGACCTCCATGAAGAAGATCCGCTGGAAGTCGAAGCGGGAGAAAATAATCTGAACTACGTGAAGCTGGACGGCAACATCGGGTGCATGGTGAATGGCGCGGGCTTGGCCATGGCGACGATGGACGTGATCAAGCTGGCCGGCAGCGAACCGGCGAACTTCCTGGATGTCGGCGGCGGCGCAACCAAGGAAACTGTGGCGGCGGGATTCCGGATCCTGCTCAAGGACCCGAACGTCAAGGGCATCTTCATCAACATCTTCGGCGGGATCGTGCGTTGTGAGCGGATCGCCAACGGAGTGATCGAAGCGGCAAAAGAAGTGAAGATTACGGTGCCATTAGTCGTCCGGCTCCAAGGGACGAATGCGGAAGAAGGCCGTAAGTTGCTGGCCGAGTCCGGCCTCAAGGTGGAGGTGGCGGACGATTTGTGGGAAGCGGCGCAAAAAATTGTGAAGCTGACAGGAAAAGCGGCGTGATGAGTGGGGAGCGACAGGGTTAGGCCCTTTTGCTCCCGGAGCGCGCACGATCAGAATGTGCTCGCTCGACGGCCGCAGTCAGGGCCTTAACCCTGTCGCTCCCCTGGGGATGTTTTCCAGCCATAAGGGGACGAGTGGAAGAAAGAAGAGGACATTGTGAGCATTCTCGTTAATAAGCATACGCGGGTGGTGGTGCAGGGGATCACGGGGAAGGAAGGCTCGTTCCATGCGACGCAGTGTAAAGCCTACGGGACGCAGGTGGTCGCGGGTGTGACACCGGGCAAGGCCGGCCAAGAGGTCGAGGGCATTCCCGTATTCAATACGGTGCGCGATGCCGTGAAGAAATCGCAATGCGATACCTCGCTGATTTTCGTGCCACCGCCATTTTGCGCCGATGCGATTCTCGAAGCCGCCGATGCCGGCGTGAAGTTGATTATCTGCATTACCGAAGGCATCCCGGTGAACGACATGGTCAAGGTGAAGCGCGCCCTCTATGGCCGCGACGTTCGCTTGATCGGACCAAACTGCCCCGGCGTGATTACGGTCGATGAAGCGAAGATCGGCATCATGCCCGGTTTCATCCATAAGAAGGGGATCGTCGGCGTCGTCTCCCGCAGCGGGACTCTCACCTATGAAGCGGTCCATCAACTCTCGACGCTTGGCTTAGGTGAAACGACCTGTGTCGGTATCGGCGGCGATCCGGTCAATGGAACGGGTTTCGTCGATGTGTTGGCCCTGTTCGAGAAAGATCCCGAGACTCAGGGGATCGTCATGATTGGTGAAATCGGTGGCGACGCGGAAGAAAAAGCCGCTGCGTTTATCAAGAAGAACGTGAAGAAGCCGGTCGTGAGTTTCATCGCCGGAATCACGGCTCCGCCAGGCCGCCGTATGGGCCATGCCGGCGCCATTGTTTCAGGCGGGAAAGGTACCGCGGCTGAGAAAATGAAGACGCTCGAAGCGGCCGGTGTCCGGGTGGTGAAGAACCCGGCTGAAATCGGTCATGCCATCAAGCTGGCGCTCGGGCGGTAAGTCAGTCTCTCGTCTCGTCGTCCGTAAGATATTCAGTGAAGTGGGGATGGGTGAATGATCACCGCATCCCCACTTCTCATTTCAATCCTTCTCTCCCCACTCATTCTCAGTTCATCAGGACCTGGTAATTTCACTTCTCCTGCCCCCGTCATTCATGTTAGGGTGGATACATGCGTGTATTTCTGATCCATGTGCGTGACCCCCAGTTCTACGCCCTCCCGGCAAAAACCAGAGCAAAAAACGGCCGTATTAGAGTCATGGGTTTTCCGCCCATCGGCATCATGTCGCTTTCGTCGGTGCTCAAACAAGCCGGCCATGAATGTGTGATGTTCGATCAGGCGAATCCCGATACGCCGAACGAGGTCATCCTCGAAGAGATCAATCGGCAGCAGCCTGACCTGGTCGGCCTCAGTTTCCTCAGTACCACCAGCTATCCCTACGCGAAGATTTTAGCCCGTCAGATTCGTGCCACCAACCAGAAGGTCAAGCTGGCCTTCGGTGGCGTCTTTGCGAGCTTGAATGCCGCATTGGTCAAATTGCAGTGCCCCGAAGTGGATTTTATCTGCCGAGGCGACGGCGAGCAGTTGCTCCTCGACCTCCTTGAAAAGTTCGATGATCCCGCTTCGGTCGCCGGGTTGACCTGGGCCAAGGATGGCCAGGTCGTGCAGAATCCAGGACGGCCGATGGAGCGCCATCTCGATCAATGGCCTTTCCCTGACCGCGAAGGCCTTCCGCTCGACTTTGTGGAATCAATGCCGCTAGATGTGCCGGCGGTGCTGTCGATGGAGCGCTTTACGACGATGCAAACGTCGCGCGGCTGCCCCTGGCCCTGCGTATTCTGCGACATTCCAATTTTCAACGAAGGCAAGTGGCGCGCGAGGACAGCCGCCCATGTGGTGCGCGAACTCAAGTACCTCGAAGAATGCGGCTACGGGTCCGTCTATTTCGTCGACGACCATTTCCTTCTGCAGCCCAAGCGCATCGAGGCGATTTGCCAAGGCGTGATGGACGAGAAGCTCACGATTCAGTGGGGCATCGAAGGGCGAGTGGACTCCGTCGCGCAGCATTTGTTCCCCGCCATGGCCAAGGCCCATTGCCGGACGGTGATGTTCGGAATTGAAAGCGGGAGCCAGAAGATCCTCGATCGTCTGAAGAAAGAACAGACGTTGGAGGAAGTGGCGACTGCGGTGAAAAATGCCAAGCAGGCCGGCATTGAAATCGTTCATGGCTTCTTCACCGTGGGCAACCCCGATGAAACGGTCGAAGATATGAACGCTACGTTCGATCTGGCTTCTAAACTGCCGCTCGACACCTTCGGCTTCAATCGGCTCTGTGTGTATCGCGGGACTCCGCTCTGGCAGGAATATGTGAAGCGCGGTTTGGTCAGCGAAACCACCGATTGGTACAAGTATTTTAAGTGCTCGGAGATCGACCCGACCTGCTTGCCAGGCGAAGTGATCAACGAGGTCCGTCGTCAGGGGCTCAAGCGGCTCTTCATCTACAAGCTCCTGCACTATCCCCTGCAAACGGCTCGGCTGCTGCGGCGGTTTCTTCGCTTCATGCCGGCGCGTGATGTCGGGTATCTGATCATCAAGCCGTTCCTGGGCCAGAAGAAAGGCGCCACGAAGGCAGAGGTGCTTTCACGGGCAGTCGAGCATGCCGAGATGAAAGATGCTGCGGCACAGATGACTCAGATGACGGACGAAGTGCTTCAGCATGTGATGGAAGAGTCCCGGCTGGAGCGGTTACGCATTCAGCAGGAAGCGGAAGGGTCGCGCGAGTTACCCATGGTCCACGGCCGCTAAGGCAGGATGCTGAACAGGTCCGCCAGCATCGTTCTCGGCTCGCAAGAATCCTCAACGTACCCCTGAGGGTACGCCTCCGGTTCTTGCTCCGCCTGCGGCCTTGCTGGACGAACGTGTTGAGCATCCTGCAAGTCGGCTCTCGTGCTACACCGCAATCCCCCAGATCTGTTTCGCCGCCAACCCAATTGCATAACTTACGCTCACCGCGACGGTGATGATCACGAGATTCAGCAGGATCCGGCGTTTCATCTCCATTCCTGACAAGAACGCAAGAATCGACGAGACGAGGATGACCATGGTCCCCGCCGTCAGGACGGACACCAGCGCATCTTTCGCGCCGAAGAGTACGGGGAGCACCGGAACCAAGGCGCCGATGACATAGGCTCCGCCGACAAATAAGGCTGACTTCAACGGCTGTTCCTGCATCTCCGCTGAGCCGGTCTCTTCTCCAAGGAATCGCTTTTTCGCCGCTTCCATCGCCCGTACTTCTTTTTCGGAGTTCAGCGCTAGAAACGCCCCGGCTCCCATCGACAATGCGCCGGCCACTGCGGTGGTCGAGGCGGCGATCAAGACGGTGACGGCGTCGCCAAAGGCGCCGAAGAACCCGCTCACGGCTCCAAGAATTTCCACCAGCCCGTCATTGAGGCCCAGGAAGATATTGCGGATCTTTTCTGGATTGATTTTTCGCTCGGTCAGTTTTGTGACGAGCACATCCTCATGTTTGAACTCGTCTTGCAGGATCCCCTTGAGGGCTTCGCCCAGGGGCTGATCCTGGTAGGAATTCCAGAGGGCGAGATATTTTCTGACCCCGTAGACTTCGATGGCTTCCAGGACGAGATGGACTGCCGTGGACCCGAACAGGCGGCAGAGCCATATGAAGCACCACAGCTTCAGTTGTCGGCCAGGATTCAGGCGATCTAATTTGAGGTCGAAGAATTTTTGCCAGAAGGCCAGGTGTCTGGTTTCAATCAGCACTAATTCATCTAGTGTATTTCTGGCATCTGCATCCGTCGAAATATCCCGCAGTGCTTTGTAGAGCGAAAGGTCGAAGAGCTCATCCAGGATGAGCAGCCGTGCGAGCTTGGGGTCGTCGCGGTGAGCGGTAGGGATCATGCCATTCCAACGGATTGAATTCGTTGAAAGATCTGCGGATGGTCTGGTGGATTATAGCAGAGGTTCATCAGGTTCTCGCCCACAAACTCCAGCCGTCTGGCGTAGTCTCAGGGCCGATGTTCTAGGGCTATCGAGGGCCTGCTATACTTCGGAAGGACTCGTTCCTCTTCATTCCTCTCGGTCCTGCAAGGATAGATCATGAGCCGGACGTATGAAAGGTCACTGACGACATGACGCAGAAGCGGGAATTCTTCAGAGTCGCGATCGAACGGAATGGCCAGGTCAGTCGAGGGGCTGAGGTTGTTCCCTGCGAAGTGCTCGACCTTACGGAAAAGGGATTTCAGATCCGCACGGATCTCGCTGGTGCAATTGGAGACAGGCTTGATCTCGAATTCCAGCTGACCAAGGGAGCCCCGATCCACTGCACGGTCGAGATTACGTACGCGGCGGCGCCTCAATTTGGCGCCCGCATCACCAGCATTTCTCCCGCGCACCAACATTGTCTGACTCAGTTCATCGAGCAATTGAATGTACTCAATCTGACAGGGTTTTAATTCATGGCGACCAGTTCAGGTGAAGCGAACGGTTCGTCAGGGGAGTCGCCGAGCCTTCAGCCATTCGTCTATCTTATCAGCGCCGTCCTGCTCCTCAGCACGGTACCGACCGTCACGAAGTTTGTCTTCACGCACAGTACGGTGGATCCGCTGGGGATGGCCCTTATCAGGGTGATGATCGGGTTCGCCTTTTTGCTCGCGATTACCCTCGCGCAAGACCGGAGAGGGCTGAGTGGGTTGACCGCTGGGGATTTGCTCAGACTGACGCTCTTGGGAGCGCTCGGGGTCGGGTCCTATGTGATTGCGGCCTGGGGTCTTCGCCTCACCAGCGTCACCCATTACATTGTGATCTACAGTCTGCTCTCACCGGTTACGGCACTATTTAGTGTGGTCCTGCAAAAGAGCCAGAGTCGTCCGCTCAAGATTGTCGGTATTGTGACGTCTTTGGTTGGTGGCGGGATCGCGATGTCAGAGAAACTGTCAAACTTTCAAGCAAATTTCGGATTTGGAGATTTCTTGATTCTTGTCTTTACGATCATGATGGCTGCGCACCTGGTGGGGAGTGCCGACATCGTGAAACGCTTCGGGGCTATGACCGCCAATACGGTCATGTTCGGCAGCAGTGCGTTGTTGCTGGCGGTCGCGGCGTTGGTCTGGGGGCATCTGCCGACCGACGATCTGTCGATGCCGATCGCTTCCTCCGTGCTGTACATCGGAGTGGCCACGGCCTCCGTCTTCCTCTTGCGCTATCGCGCGCTCCAAACCATTTCCCCTGCGACAGTTGCGGTATACCAGAACCTGACCCCTGTCTGTGCGATTCTGTTTGCCTGTCTTTTCTTGGGCGAACCGTTCCAGCTTCATGCGATGGTGGGTGGTGCGATCATTCTCGTCGGCGCCGAATTGGTTCGTCAGGCCAGTCAGCCTCAATTGAGCACCAGTTATCTCTGGGCGAAACGTCGTCTCGGCAGCTTAGCTGGCTCCCGCATGTCCGCCTGATCTGTTTCGCCGGTCCATTTCCAAACATGGGTTTTCTCGTCCCTGCGGCCGGCAGCGATCACAGCGCCTTGGTTGGACGCTCTAGATGATGCCGCTGTTCGGCAGAACGAAGTCGAATCTTGAAAATCACCCGGCGGCTTTTCTCGCGATTGACGATTGCCGCCGCATCATAGATCAGGTCTTGTCTGCCGCGTCCGGTCGCCGACGTGATTTCTTGAAAACATTGATAGGCTGATGGCTCTTTGGTCTGAATGATCTCCATCCCCTTCACCATGACAGCCAGCGAGCGCTCCTGACTCAACTTGAGATTCAAGGCATCGCTGCCGTGATCATCGGTATGGCCTTCGATGGCGAGCGAGTCGATCTTGTCACGCAGTGGCCCGCACAAGGCCCCCACATAGAAGGGGAGGGCCTCTGCGAGAAACTCATCCGCAGTCGAGGATAACGTGCTTTTTCCGAACTCAAACGTCAGCTTGTTTTCCGGGACGACAATCAGGAGCGCGAGAGGGTCGCGGGGGTCCGCATCGAGCGAGAGCCCCAAGCGCTGGATGTGGTCTTGTAGCGCCGTCTGCACGTCCTCTCTATTGCCTTGGAGCTCAGACTGTGCGGCGGAGGAGGTTTTGGTGATCTGTGCGGCGAAGAGCAGGATGAACACGACTGCGAGCGAGGTCATGAGATCGGTGATGCCGATGGTGGTATGGGAGGCGCCGGCTCCCTGTGCGGTTGTGCGCGTCATTCGGAGGGCCCTTGCGTGGACACGAGCGCTCGCTTCGGCCAGAACCGGCTGCCTTCGGAGCGCCCGCTACCAGTCGCGGTTCGCTGCGGGCTGAGCCTGTCCGTCAGGTGGCTCATGAGATCGTCGAATCTCGCCGTCGCCTGGGTCTGCTGGTTGTGCATTGTCTTGAGCAACGTGGTGAGCTCATGAATCGAGTCGTGGAGTGCGGTCATCGGCGCCGTGAATTCTTCACGGATCACGCGCGGGAGTTCAGTCGTCATGCGGCGTCCGGCTGCCTGCTCCTCTTGTTTCAATTTTGTAAAGGATCGAACTGCCGAGGTCAGCTCAGCAAGAGGAGCCGTCAGGCTGTCTGTGCTCATCCCTCCGACACGTTCCCTCGGTTCTCCACCGGCAGTCTGCAGGCTTTTTCCCTGCGCCTGATGCATCGGCGTGAGTTGCTCGAGCATCTGCTCCATGGTCTTTCGGGGAAAGAGTTTGTCGATGAGGCCGAGGAACGAATGATGTGCGTTCATCAGCCGGAAGACCATCGGTTTTTCGATGAGCGTGAAGAGATTGGCGGCGATGAGTCCGACGATGGACGTGAGGAATTTCCCGGCCAATCCGTTGATGAGCCCTTGAATGCCGGCGATCTCTTGCCCCTCCGCGTGAAGTTTGCTGAGACCGATAAACAAGGCGAGGAACGTCAGCAGCAAGCCGATTCCCGTCACCAGGGAAGGCAGTTGGCTGTAGAAGGCCAGATTGACGCGATGGCTCAGTAGCGTGTCCTGCGTGAAGATATCTTCTGCGCGGCGGGTGCTGAAAATGCGTGGTTCCACGAACCAGGGGACATGCTCCAGGATCAGCGTTTTGCGGAATTGGCCCCAGGGCTGCCGAAACATGGGCTCTTGCTGCATGGCCGTTTCAAGGGCGGTCAGGTCGTCGCAGTCAATCCGTTTGGGCGCTGATGCGGGTTGCCCGGCTGGGGCCGTGAGTCCCACCAGCGCACGACTCGTGAAGCGCTCACGATCCAAGTCTCCACGCTCATTCGCCAGGGTGGTCAGCATCGGTCGCACTCGATCAAACGGACGCTGTGCGCCGGATATTTCCCTGCGTAGCCGCATGACTTGCCAGAGGAAGAAGAGCACGATCCCGAACGACCCAAGCCAGCTCAACATCGGGCTTTGGGGCCCTCCGAAGAAGGAGGCATCACGGCTCAAGAATTCCCACAGACTGGATGTATCGATCATCGCATCCTCAGTTATTGCACGATGGCTCGTAAAGGCTTCGATCCAGGCAAAGCTCTCTCAACTTCCGTGCCGCGCACCACAGAGGACGAATCTCTCAAAAGTCCCTCAATTTGTCTGCTGCGTGGAATCTGAACATCGGTTGCCAGGCAAAGAATGCCGATGATATCGGCACATTTGGCCTCTCTGAGCCAGAAAGGCCCAGCAGGCTGTCTGTCATATATGGAGAACGGGGCACCTTGACAAAATACCTATATTAACGTACCTCCACCAGTCATTCAGTGGCTTGCGATCCACAATGTTTCGGACCTGGGTAGGAGAAGGGTCTCATCCTCTATGCGAAAGTTCCGTCCGAATCGCCCATCAGTCCTTGCCCTTCCTTCAGGATGCGTGTCTTCTTTCTCTCAAGTGGTCACCGGTCTATAGCGAGGCATGATCTCATACCCATGACACAGATACTGAAGCGTCAGCCTCGGTGGGTGCCCATCACGATTGTTCTCGGAACGGCGACGGCCTATGAGCTGGCATTTGCGTCCCTGCATCAGCTGGCGGGTGATGGTGTGGCTGTATTCACCGTAATCCCGGTGGCCGTGGCAGGATGGCTGTTGGGGTCTCGTGCTGGCCTTGTTGCCGGACTGCTCGGGAGTACGCTGAATATCATGAACTTCACGCTAGTGGGGAAGATCGGGTGGGAGGTTGTGATTGGACGGTGGCCGGCCCTGCTCGCGGGTCTCGCGCTTGGTTTGATGGCAGGCTGGGCAGGCGAACGTGCAGCCCATGCCACACGAGAGTCTCGTGAGGCAAATCAAGAACGGGACAAGTTTTTCGACCTCTCCATGGACCTTCTCTGCATCGCGGAAACCGACGGCTATTTCAAACGACTCAATCCGGCATGGGAACGAGCGCTGGGGTTCAGCCGAGAAGAACTGTGCTCGAAACCCTTTATCGAATTCATTCATCCCGATGACCGTTCTCGCACACAAGACGTCATGGAGAAGCTGTCGCGCGGGGAGCCGGCCATCAACTTCGACAATCGATATCGGTGCCTTGATGGGTCCTATCGATGGCTGAGCTGGATTACTCCGGCTCCGGAACAGGAGCCGCCGATGTTTTACGCGGCCGCTCGCGACATCACCGAACGCAAACGGATCGAAGAGGCGTTGCGCGAGAGCGAGGAGCGTTACCGGCTCCTCACTGAGGCCACGTTCGACGGCATCGCCATCCACGATCAAGGGATCATGATCGAAGCCAGTTCAGGTTTGGAACGGATGTTCGGGTATGGCCCGGGAGAACTCATTGGGAAGCATGTGCTGGACCTGGTGGCCGACGAATCCCGCGAGATGGTTATCGCCAATATGAGGCAGGGAGGGCAAGGTCCCTACGAATCCGTGGGACGGCGTAAAGACGGCTCGATATTCTATGGAGAAGTCGTCGTCAAACCCTGCCGGTATAAGGGGCGGGATCTCCGCCTCGTGGCGGGCCGCGACATTACCGAGCGCAAGCAGATGGAACAGGCGCTGCGGCAGGCGAACGATGAGTTGGAACAGCGGGTGGCTCAGCGAACGCAAGAACTCCTGGTGGCGAACGACGCCCTTTGCCACGCCCGAGCATGGCAGCGCGACTTGATCGAAGCGATTCCGGGGATCGTGTGGGAGTGCAACGCGCGGACCTGGCGGTTTTCGTTCGTCAACCACCAGGCCGAATTGGTGCTCGGCTATCCCGTGCAGCACTGGCTCGATGAGCCGGACTTTTGGCAAACGCACATACACCCGGATGATCGAGACTGGGTCATCGAGTATTGCCTCGTATCTTTACGGGACACACGCAAATACTCGTTCGATTACCGGATGATTGCAGCCGATGGACGAACCGTGTGGCTCCAGGACGTTGTGACGGTAGAGACCGACGAGCAGGGCCCGGCAATTCTGCGGGGTATCATGCTGGATATCACCGAGCGCAAGCGGACGGAGCAGGCGCTGAAGGAAGCACATGCCGCTGTGGAGCTGGCCGTCGAAGGGATTTCGAAGCTGGATGACCAGGGGCACTACGTTTCCGTCAACGAGCAGTACGCCGCTATGGCGGGATACCGTCCGGAGGAATTGGTGGGGAAAAGCTGGGAGACGACGGTCCATCCGGACGATCGTGTCTCTGTCGGCGTCGCGTTTCAGCAGATGCTGACCTGCGGCAAAGGGGAAACTGAATTGCGGGGAGTGCGGAAAGACGGAACGATTTTCTATAAGCAGATTGTGATTATCAAGCCTGACGGGCATCTGTCAGGTATGTCCGGGCATTACTGTTTCATCAGAGACATCACCGAGCGCAAGCAGGCGGAGGAGGCATTGCGGGAAAGCGAAGCACGTTTCCGGGGCCTGTTCGAAGAAGTGCCGATCGCCTATCAATCGCTGGACATCGAGGGGCGGTACCTCGATGCCAACAAGGGACTGTGCACATTGCTCGGATACTCCCCTGATGAGCTGCTGGGCAAGCCGTTCGACGACTTCTGGTCCCCTGATCTGCGGCAGTTTTTCCAGGACGAATTCGGCAGTTTGATGAAAAGCGGCGGCGAGATTAAGCATCTCAGACTCAGGAGAAAGGACGGGAAGGAAATCTCCGTCATTCTGAACGGCCGCGTCCAGCGCGACCCAAGGGGGAACTTTCTGAGGACGCATTGCATCCTGACCGATATCACGGACCAGAAATTGATCGAGGAGAACTTGCGCCGCTCGAAGATCTTCATCGACTCCGTGCTTGAAAATCTCCCCAGCATGATTTTCGTGAAGGATGCGAAGGATCTTCGTTTTTTGCGTTTCAATAAGGCGGGGGAAGAGCTGTTGGGATATCGCCGGGATGAGCTCTTGGGCAGAAACGACTACGACATCTTCCCGAAAGAGGAAGCCGACTTTTTCATAACCAAGGATCGGGAAGTCCTGCGCAGTGGCTGTCTGCTGGATATTCCGGAAGAGCCCATTCAGACCAGAGGAAATGGATTGCGGTTTCTCCACACGAAGAAGATCCCAATCTGCGGCACCGATGGTACGCCACAATATCTATTGGGCATCTCGGAGGACATTACCGATCGCAAGCAGGCGGAGGAAGCACTTCAGCAGAACGACGCTCGACTAAATGCAGCGCAGCGCATCGCGCATATTGGAAGCTGGGATCTGGACTTGGTCGAGAATATACTCACTTGGTCCGATGAAAATTATTGTATCTTCGAGATCGACTCCGCGCATTTTGGAGCTTCCTATGCGGCTTTCCTTGAGCTGGTGCACCCTGATGACCGCCAATTTGTCAACGAGTCCTATACTGAATCGGTCGCCAACAGGACTTGTTATAATATCGAGCACCGGCTGCTCATGTCCGACGGGCGGGTCAAGTTCGTTCACGAGCAATGCGAGACGTTTTATGCGCCGGATGGCCGCCCAACTCGCTCGATCGGTACGACTCAAGACATCACTGATCGCAAACAGGCGGTAGAGGCATTGCGAAAGAGCGAAGAACAGCTTCGCAAAGTGCTCGAAGAGCGGGAGCAGCTTTCCCAGGACCTCCACGACAACATCATTCAAACCATCTATGCGATTGGCATGAGTCTTGAGGAATGTCGCTATCTCGTTCAAGAAGACCGTCGGGCGGCCGACAAGAAGCTGGAGCATGCCGTCGGTTGCTTAAACAGGGTTATTTCAGATGTTCGGATGTATATCGTGTGGGACAAGCATGAAGAGGTGAGCGGGCAACAGTTCTGTGCGAAGTTGGCCGAGCTGGCGGTGACCATGGAGAGTATGCAGGGGATCCGTTTTTCACTCCATCTCGCGGTGGAAGCCGCTCGGCGGTTGACTCCGTTGGGCGCGTTTCATATTCTTCACATTGTGCAAGAGGCGATGAGCAACAGCCTTCGCCACTCAAAGAGCCGAAGCGGTCACGTCTCCCTGCAGATGGAAGAAGGGCGCATCCGTCTTGAGGTCAGCGACGACGGTATCGGCTTCAATCTTGAGGAGGCTTCCGGACAGGGGCACGGATTGCAGAATATGGCTGCGCGAGCGCACAAGCTTGGCGCGAATTTTCAGATCATCTCAAAGCCTGGATCGGGGGCTCAGATTCTCGTCGAACTCCCGCTGGAGGATCAGCATGCTAGCGCAAGCAGTTAAGCCGATTCGGTTGCTCCTTGTGGACGACCATGAGGTGGTCCGTATGGGCCTGGACACGTTGTTCCGGAGAGCCGGGACGGTTCAGGTTGTGGGTGAGGCCAATTCCGTCGCCTCCGCCGTCACCGAGGCGATCCGACTTCGCCCCGACATTGTCCTGCTGGACCTCCGCTTGCCTGACGGCAGTGGCATTGAAGCCTGCCGGGAGATTCTGGGGACATGTCCCGGCACAGATGTCGTCTTTCTCACGTCGTTTGCGGATGAGCATGCGGTGTTGTCGACCACGTTTGCCGGTGCGAAAGGGTATCTCTTGAAAACGATCGGAGGGGCGGCATTGGTTCAGGCCATTCACGCCATAGCCGGCGGGCAGTCCATTCTCGATCCCGCCGTGACTGAGTCTGTCCTCGCTCGTATGCGATCCCTTTCGACGATGGACGCCAATGGCCAAAATGTAATGTTGTCTCCTCAAGAGCGACGGATCTTGCCCTTGGTGGCCGACGGTAAGACCAACAAGGAAATTGCCGTCGCTCTCGGTCTGAGCGACAAGACCATCAAAAGTTATCTCTCCAACATCTTTGATAAACTGCAAGTCACCAGCCGCACGCAAGCCGCCGCCATGTTCCTCAAGCAACACTCCGACTAGCTCCATTCGGCGGTAGCTGAGTACCGCCGAAAAGCCTACGCTCCCATCGCCTTCCGCCGATACCCCGTTCTTCGCTTTTGGTCCATAGTGCCCGGAAGCGGGGATTGGATCTATGGTAGTGGCAGCAAGAGCCATGTGTGGCGAAATCAATCAGAGAGTCGCCAGAGGCTGATGGCGACGATTCTTCTGATTGCAGAAGAAGGGATACTGCTTGAGCAGCTGGATGCCGCATTACGCCTGTTGGGGCATACGATCACCCTCGCAACCGAGGTACAGACGGGGTGGATGCTGTTCGAGTCAACGCATCCCGGCATCACCATACTGAGCCTCGACTTTGCAGAAGCTGCTGGGATTGATCTGCTCCGGAAGCTGCGGGCCGCCGATCCTGAAGCGGTTGTCATCGGGTTAACAGGGGATGAAACAGGCGAGCAGTATCGTGCAGCCCGTGAGTTGGGCGCCAGCGTGGTACTTCAGAAGCCGTTCATGCCGGCGGATTTGGACCAGGCCCTTCGCCAGCTGTCACCATCGGCTGACTCTGCTGGTCCAAGTGGCTGCCCAATGGCCTCTGTCCTTGTCGTCGATGATGAGGTGCCGATCCTGCAACTCCTTCGCAAGACGCTCAAAGGGGCTGGCTACCAGGTCTGGGAGGCATTATCAGGGACTGAGGGCCTGCGCCAGGTCTGTGCACAGCCCATTGATGTGGTGATCACCGATATCCTGATGTCAGACATGGATGGTCTGGAGATGATCGGGGAGCTGCATCGGAACTTCCCGAAAATCCGGATCATCGTGATATCCGGCGGAAGCAAATACTTGAATTACTGTGCTGTAGCCAAGATGTTGGGTGCCCACGAGACACTAAACAAGCCGTTTGAGCTGCAACAGCTCCTGGATGCAGTCGCCCGGCAGGTTGGCGAGATATCTCAATCGGATAGCAGGGCGACCGACCCCTCCTCGTAGACGTTCACACCACAGGACGAATCCTCATCACGAGAGTATCAAGAAACTCTATGAGTTCGACTGGGTGAGGCCTGGCGTGGGATTCAACAACCCTATGGGGGATAGCTCGGACCAAAACGGAGCGTTGGAACGATTGCTTAACGCAATGAAAAGACCAGGACCGCGAGCCATACGATGGCGAACACAAAGGGTGAGAACAGCAGATACCACTTCGACGGAACTGCGCCAAAGGTTCTTGAAAGAGGCGAGACACGTTCCCGATAGGGTGTGGTCTGGAGGATCGAAAATCGGGAGTCGTTGGGGTATCGCGATTGGAGCTCTTGCAGCTTATGCTGCCAGATGTCTTGGAACAAGACCGTTCTCCCGATCGAGAACATCCAGATCAGACAGAAGACCGCCGCAGCCAAGTAGACATACCACTTCGACCCGCTCACGCCGCCGCTGATGTTGACCGCAGAGGCCAACAGACCGTTCACCGCCAGCAGCATTTGCAGCTTGGTCGTCTTGATCGGATTTTCCTTCGACCATAAATCGAGGAGCACCTTGTAATTCAGGTAATCCTGCTCGATGTGGTTTCCCTGGTCGCTCATCGTGCAATCTCCGAGATTAACTCGTGTGGAGCATAGGCGTGAGAGATGCCCGAGCAACGATAAGCAAATAGGACCATTCAGTCAATAGCGTATCCGCACGGGACGGCAGATGGCTGCTAGCCGATGGCGTATGGTTCGGAACGAAACGGGGTTCTGAGAAGAGCTTATGGCAGATAGCCTATAGCTCGGAGCAAAGCGTGGAGTCGAAATCACGAACGGACTCGTCCGTCGCCATCCGCGGTCCCCGCGCCTCCGGTGACCTCCGCTCCTGCCAGCCTCCACCACCTGCGACAACAGAAAATTCAGAATGTCCCCGTTTTTCATTCACAGACTTAGCTAGTTATAGCCTTGACCGCCAATCTCGTAGAACCTGCGAGAGATCGCTAGCCGCCGCATAAACATCCAGGGGTACCGCTGGGGCATTTGCCCCAATGGTCTTTAACCAACTTATCGTCTCAATAGCTTCCTTGCCTATCTGAACCAAGAATTGATCGGGATAGTTCTTTGCCAAATGGGCTACTGCTTCTTCGGAGAATCCGTTTGGCGAAAGTAAGCACAGCACGTCAGCAGAGTAAAATTTTAGAGCGTCCACCGCTTTGCATGCTGTTCTCTTGTCCAAGGTAGCATTCTCAGGAACTGTGTAGAAAATGTGTCGTTTGGCTTTTAGAACAAAGAAGAAGCTAACTCCAGAGACACACCAATGATCCAAGAAGCCGAGTCTCACCTTAGGAAAATCGTTCTCTGGTTCCGCATGGTATAAGAAAAACGAAACCGAATCCCAAAAATATTTCAAGTAGTGCTTTCGCCAATCCTTCTCAAAATCAAGGACCGCTCTGTCATAGGATTCCACCTTCTCATATTGTTTCGGTTTGCGCAGAAAGAGACCGCTCACAGCGTAAAGAATGCCCATGACAAAAGCCCACCCAATTAACGAAAAGAAGGCCACTAGTGCTAATCGAGCAAGAGTATTTTCGGTATTTAGCGGTAGCAACGCCCACACTACGAAGCAGATACTTAGGATCACGGTACCGCGAGAGGCAATGAGATACAGCAGATGGTCTCGTCTTGATTTGACTGTTCTGAGAGTTTCCAGATGCTCTTCAGTCAAACCGACGGTTTGAGGAGTTGGTCGAGTCAGCATAGAAGAGAGCCTTCACACCACTGGTATGCGCGGGGTCTCGACTCCAAGTAGTCGTTTCAGTTCTACCTTTATCTTGTTTTCCAGTTCGTCTAGCCTGGCTTCCCAGCTATCTCCCAAGGCCTGGAATTCCTTGATCGCAGCAAGAGCATTAACTCTTCCCTCTCTAACGGCACGGACAAGCTCTTCAAACCGCTCTTGAATCCCTTTCTCTGAATACATTCTTACGAGATCATGAAGAAGCGTTTCAATGTTGTCAGGTAACCATGTATGAAGCGGCTTAGATTGAATCTCTAACTGATATCCGCAGTCTCCAAAGAATCTCTTGGTGGCCATAATAACTTGATCAAAAAGAGGAGACATGGCCCCCGCTAAGACCGTTCGCGGTTTCTGTTTCTTAAGCATTGTGTCGAGTAAGTGAGCAAACAGCTCTTCATCTCCCTTGGCGCATATAAGCACAACCTTCGCGGCCATCCTGCTTTCTCCTGCGGATTTTTGGGTGTCACCAATGAGACGAATTAGAGATTTACATGCTGAAAGTCTATCGCTTGCCGATTCTTCTGTTAGGCTGTATTGACGCTTGACCTCGGCTTTGACCAGTTCAGGTATCCATGTCTTGGCATAAAGTTTTATTCCCCAAATGGTAATTGGGAGAGTGAGCGTGAGTACCACTAGAACGATTTGCACTACATCATAGACGCCCATATACGGCTTTCCTCACGGACGTTCTCCGCTACTCGATACCCTGCTTCCTCCGCCTCTGCCGCGCTATTAAACGCTACTCTATTCCGTGGTGCAACTGGCTGTAAGCGGGGGAAGGTGTCAGCCACCGCTATACCGTGAGCACAAACAAAAAGGCCACCGTTTCCGGTGGCCTTTCCGTTTACTTTCTCTCCGTAGGTGCGAAGTAGATGCTCTTAACTGTGCGCATTTACCGAACCCAATCCGAATGCAGGATGCTCAAAATGGCATCCCTGCAAGGCCGCAGGGAGTCCGGCGACTGAGAACGACGCTGGGGGTCATTTTCAGCATTCCTGCTAGGTGCCCATTTCCCACGACGCAAGATACTTCACTTGATCTTTCGTCAACGTATCGATCTTCATCCCCATGCCCGCGAGTTTGAGCCTGGCGATTTCCTTGTCGATCACCGGGGGGACCGGGTAGACCTTCTTTTCCAGCTTCTTGTAATTCTTCACCAAGTACTCGGCCCCGAGCGCCTGGTTCGCGAAGCTCATGTCCATGACGCTGGAAGGATGGCCCTCGGCCGTTGCCAGGTTCACGAGCCGTCCCTCGCCGAGGAGGCTGACCCGATGGCCCGTCTTCAGCGTGAATTGCTCGACGCCCGGTCTGATGAGGCGCTTTCTCTTGCTTAATTTCTCCAAGGCCGGAATATCCAGCTCGACGTTGAAGTGGCCTGAGTTGCAGACGATGGCCCCTTCCTTCATCGCCGCGAAGTGCTCACTGCGAATGACTTTGAGGTTGCCGGTGACCGTGACGAAGAAATCGCCGATCAACGCGGCCTGTTCCATCGGCATGACGCGGAACCCGTCCATGACCGCTTCAATCGCCTTGATCGGATCGATCTCGGTGACGACGACGTCGGCGCCCATGCCCTTAGCGCGCATCGCGATCCCGCGTCCGCACCAGCCGTAGCCGGCGACGACGAAGGTGGTGCCGCAGATCAAGCGGTTCGTGGCGCGGATGATCCCGTCGATCGTGCTCTGGCCGGTCCCGTAGCGGTTGTCGAACAGGTGCTTCGTGTCGGCGTCGTTCACGGAGATGACGGGGAACTTCAGTACTTTCTTCTCGGCCATGCTGCGGAGCCGGATGACGCCGGTGGTGGTCTCTTCCGTGCCGCCGATCACATACTTGAGCAAATCCTTCCGCTTGGAATGGATGAGCGAGACGACATCGGCTCCGTCGTCCATCGTGATTTGCGGCTTGTGGGCGATTGCCGATTGAATGTGCTTGTAGTAGGTCTTGTTGTCTTCGCCTTTAATGGCGAACGTCGGAATGCCGTCATGTTTCACGAGCGCCGCTGCGATCTCGTCTTGGGTGCTCAGCGGATTAGAGGCGCAGAGCCGGACATCGGCTCCGCCGGCCTGGAGCGTCTTCATCAAATTGGCGGTTTCGGTCGTCACATGGAGACAGGCGGTCATGCGCAGGCCCTTGAAGGGCTTTTCCTTCAGGAAGCGCTTTTTGATCAGCCGCAGCACCGGCATGGTGGCTTCGGCCCATTCAATCTTGAGTTTGCCCTGGTCTGCTAACTTCATATCCTTCACATCGTATTCCACAGATGCCTCCTTCTCAAAAGCGTCAATCGTCAATGGTGTTCAGAAAAAGGGGGGCCGGATTTTTCAATCCGGCCCCCCCTGTCATCGGTCCGGTCTAAACTATAGACCTGCGTCTTTGCGCAAGATTTTGGCCTTGTCGGTCTTTTCCCAGGTGAATTCCGGCTCGTTCCGGCCGAAGTGCCCATAGGCGGCGGTCTTTCGGAAGATCGGCCGGCGGAGCTTGAGATGGTTGATGATGCCAAGTGGGGTCAAGGGGAAGTGCTTCCGCACAAGCTTGTCCAGATTCTCGACCGCCACCCTTTCCGTGTCCATCGTGTCGACCAGCACTGAGACTGGATCGGCGACGCCGATTGCATAAGCGAGCTGTACTTCGCATTTTCTAGCTAGCCCGGCGGCGACGATGTTTTTCGCGATGTAGCGGGCCATATACGAGGCCGACCGGTCCACTTTCGTGGGATCCTTGCCGGAGAAGCAGCCGCCGCCATGGCTGCCGTGACCGCCGTAGGTGTCGACGATGATCTTGCGGCCCGTCAGCCCTGTGTCGCCCATCGGACCGCCGACCACGAAGCGGCCGGTAGGATTGATGTGGTGTTTCACGCTCGTTGGATCGTAGAGCCCTTTCGGCATCATGGGGCGGATGACTTTCTCCATGATGTCGCGTTCGATCTGCTTGTTGGTCACGTCGGGGCTATGTTGGGTCGACACGACGATGGTGTCGATCCGGACCGGTTTCCCGTTCTTGTACTCCACGGTGACCTGGGATTTTCCATCGGGACGGACCCAAGGGAGGATGTTTTTCTTCCGGACTTCGGCTAGCCGCTTGGTGAGCCGATGGGCGAGGACGATCGGCATAGGCATGAGTTCGGAGGTCTCGTCGCTGGCAAAGCCAAACATCAGTCCCTGGTCGCCGGCGCCACCGGAATCCACGCCCATGGAAATGTCGCCGGACTGTTGGTGAATGGCAGTGAGGACGGAACAGGTATGGTAGTCGAAGCCCCAGGCGGCGTCGCAGTAGCCGACGTCTTTAATGACCTCGCGAATGATATCGGGAATCTCGACATAGGCTTTGGTGGAAATTTCACCCGCCACGAAGGCAATGCCGGTTGTGAGCATTGTTTCGCAGGCGACCCGGGCAAACTTATCTTTTGCGATGATCGCATCCAGGATTCCGTCGGAGATCTGGTCGGCGATCTTGTCGGGATGTCCTTCTGTCACAGACTCTGATGTGAACAGGTAGTTAGTTCTCATTGGCTCCTCAATGGTCGGTTGGCGATAACCCACGTATTACCATGGAATACTAGTATGAGCGCGCCTCCTTTGTCTATTTCTTTCATATCCTGGATATGTCTAGCGCGGCATCGCACAGGCTTGCTTGACACCCCTTTTCGGGCACTTGTAAGATCACCGCGCTTTGCAACTCTCGCCTCTTTTCTCTGCGACGCCATAAGGGCGCGTCTGGGATTGGCCTTCTCTCCCCGGGCCACGATCGTTCTTCTGTGTAAGGCCGCGTATCCAACGAGCGGTGACAGGCTGTGCCTCGTGATGAGAAAGGGATTGTCAATACGATGAATGGTCAGTCGGACGCGATTCCCGAACGACAGAGCCCCCGATCCCCCGCTCCAAGGCTGGGATGGGAGGAGTTCTCCCGCGAACTCGTCGAGTTCTTCGCCTCGATCAAGCTGGCGATGTTCCTGTTTCTGTTCATCGCCATCACTGCCACGATCGGGACGGTGATCCAACAGAACGAACGGCCGGAATCCTATATTCAAGAGTACGGAGAGAATACCTATCGGTGGTTTCTCCGGCTGGGGTTCATCGACGTCTATCACACCTGGTGGTTTACCAGTCTCCTCGGGCTCCTCTGCGTCAACTCGCTTACCTGTTTCTATAAGCGATTCCCCGGTGTTTGGCGGTCGATGAAACAAGACCGGGTCAGCGTATCGCTGGACTTTGTGAAGGGGATGAAGCAGCAGGCTGAGGTCTCGATCGCAAGCAGCAAGGAAGTCGTGTCCCAGCAGTTGGCCCAGCATTTTATCGAAAAGGGCTACAAGGTCCTGGCGAAAAATGACCCGGGTGAGGTGACGATCTATGCGACGAAAGGGGTCCTGGGACGCGTCGGCGCGCATATGGCGCATTTGAGTGCGACCGTGATTATCGTCGGTGGTCTGATCGGCACCTATTACGGTTTCCAGGAGTTCGGGGTCTGTCTCGAAGGGCAGACCTACCATATCCCGCGGGGCAACTTCGACATCAAGGTCGATAAATTCTGGATCGACTATCACGAGAACGGGTCCGTGAAGTCTTACAACAGTACTCTGACTGTTATTGACGGGGGCAAGTCGGCTGTTACCAAGACCATCTCGGTCAACGATCCCCTCGTCTACAAAGGCATTTGGTTCTATCAATCCAGTTACGGGGATTCCTGGGATCAGGTCGAGGTGGCGCGGGTCAACATTAAGGATAAAGCGACGGACAAGGTCCTCAAGACCGTCGATCTGGAGTGGCACAAGGAGCAGGCGGTTGCGGATCTCGATCTGAAGCTATCGATCACCGATTTCGTGGCGGACTTTGCCTTCAATTCGACGGAGAAGAAGGTATTTTCCAAGACCGTGGAACATGCGAATCCCGCGATTAGATTGGCGGTGAATGAGCGGAGCTCGGTCCAGTCGACGCCCTGGGTGTTCTATCAGTTCCCGGACCTCTTCGATATTAAAGAGTCGAAATACCAGTTCGAATTGGTGGCGTACAAGCCGAAGAAATTTACCGGTCTTCAGATCGCCAAGAATCCCGGAATCAATATCGTCTGGACCGGCTCGACCATGATCGTGGTGGGGATTACCCTCTCGTCCTTTATCTTCCACCGCCGGATCTGGATGAAGATCGTTCCGGCTCCGGAGGGGGTGACGGTCTATGTCGGCGGCACGACGCACAAGAGCCAGATCGACTTTCAGCGGGAGTTTCGAAAGCTGACGGAGAAGCTCCGCACCTTCTCGGCCTCTCCAGTGTAAGCCGTGACGCGATGAGGCTCTGGTTGAGTAGTCAAACTGCCGCTGTATTGAGTATGATGACAATTGGTACGTTGGCCTGAATCGATCGCGGAGGACACGATGGTCCGATCCCTGTTTCTGTTCGACATGACGTTTTGGCTCTATCTTGCCGCGCTGACCCTCTATATTGCCTATCTCTTTGCGCGCCGTCCGGCGATGGCCTTGGCTCCTGCCGGTCACTCAACGGATAACTTCGATGAACGCGACGGAGCCTGGGCTACGCAGTTGGGTCAGATCGCCACCTTGATTACGGTGTTCGGGTGGATTGTGAATACCGGTGCCCTGTTCACGCGAGCCTTCGAGCGGATGCAGACGTCAGGAACCTTTGCCCCCTGGTCCAATCAGTTCGAGGCGATGGCCTATGTGTCCTGGGCGATCATTCTGGGCTATGTGCTGTTGGAGTTGCGCTACAAGATCAAAGCCATCGGCGCCTTTGTGGTGGGCATCGGGTTCATTGCGATGGGTGCGGCGTCGCTGTTGCCCTATCGATATCAGACGGCCGAACCGCTCGTGCCGGCGTTGAATAGCTATTGGATTTATATCCATGTGTCGATCACGCTGACCAGCTATGCGGCATTTGCGATGGCCGGGGGCCTGGGCGTGATGTACCTCTTTAAGGAGCGGGCGGAACGACGGGGGAGCACCTCCCGCTTCTACGCCGCCTTTCCGGATCTCGAGACCATCGATGAGTTAGGTTATAAAGCCATTACGGTCGGTTTTCCCTTGCTGGCCTTCGGCATTATCCTTGGGGCGATGTGGGCCAACTATGCATGGGGCGGTTATTGGAGTTGGGATCCGAAAGAGACCTGGTCTCTGATCGTCTGGCTGATCTACGGAGCCTACATCCATGCCAGGATGACGCGCGGGTGGGAGGGGCACCGTGCCGCTGTCTATGCGATCTTCGGCTTCTTGATGGTCGTCTTTTGTTTTTGGGGTGTGAACTTCTTGCTCTCAGGCCTCCATGCCTATGCATAAGATTTCTGTGGTTGCCTCACATTCAGGTCACCATGACTGAACCATCGATCTCTACATCTTCTGTTGCCTCGCCTGCGTCAGGAGGCTCACGCCTCTTGATCGTCTTGGTCGGCGCCGCCATTCTCGCGGTGGTGTTCGGAATCGTGTGGATGCAGAGCGCTCAGTATGAGCTGTTGACGGTGGGGAAGCCGGCGCCTGACTTTGTCCTGACCGATCTGAACGACAAATCCCAGAAGCTCTCGGACTTTCGCGGCAAGGTGGTGTTTCTGAATTTTTGGGCGACCTGGTGCAAACCCTGCCGTGAAGAAATGCCTTCGATGGAAGTGCTCCATAAAAACTTCGAGAAGGACGGCCTGGTGGTTCTGGCGGTCAGCATCGATCGCGTGACGACGACTAAAGACATTCCTCCGTTCATCAAGGGCATGAATCTGACCTTCCCTGTCTTGATCGATTCCTGGGGAAAGACCGATAAGCCCTATAAACGTATGGGCGTACCGGAAACGTTTATCATCGACCAGCAGGGCGTCATTCGAGAGATTGTGATCGGGCCGCGGGACTGGACAAGACTCGATAGTCTGCAAGTGTTGACCAAGTTGCTCAATGTGACTCCCAAAGCCGCCGATGCTCAATCATTGGATGGTGGAGCGAGGAAGGGATGATGAGGTTGGTCATTGTTGGAATCGTGGCCATGCTGATGGTTACGCTGGTGGGGATCGGTGGGGCGGCAGCGCCGGATATTCTGCCGGTTGCTGAACGCAACGCCGTGAAGCTGGGTGAGCCAGCCCCGAACTTTCGCCTTCGAGATTTGAACGGCCAGATGGTTTCACTGTCTGACTTGCGTGGCAAAGTGGTGTTGTTGAATTTTTGGGCAACCTGGTGCGGCCCTTGCCGGGTGGAGATGCCGGCGATGGAAGAGCTCTACCGGACATTTTCACGGAATGATTTTGAAATTCTCGCTGTGTCTACCGATGCGCAAGGCGCATCGGTCACCAGGCCGTTTCAGCAAGAGAACCACCTGACGTTCCCCATCCTCCACGATGCCGATTATCGTGTAGGCTTGACCTATGGGGCCAGGAGTCTTCCTATGACCTTTATGGTCGACCGGCAAGGAATTGTCAGACACCAAATTTTTGGCGCGCGCGACTGGGCAGCGGCGGAGGCACATCAGCTGGTGCAGATGTTGATGAAGTCCTAGCAGGATGCTGAAACAGTCCGTCAGCATCGTTCTCGCATCGCTCAGAGGCTCAACGTACCACAAGGGTACGCCTCGCCTCTTCGCTCGCTGCGGCCTTGCTGAGCGGACTGTTTGAGCATCCTGCGTGGATTTCGCCTGTTGTTTCAAATAGGCAGATCAGTAAATTTTCGGCGCACTCATAGCGTATTTTCGTAGCCTGCTAGGAGCCTGTCAGACATTGTCGCAATCGATCACGAATATTTCTCTTGTGGCGGCCTTTTCGGCCGGCTTGCTGTCGTTTGTGTCGCCCTGCGTGCTTCCACTGGTTCCCTCGTACATTTCCTACATTACCGGGCTCTCCATCGAACAACTCACCGATTCGACGGTGCGATCGAAGTTTAAGAAATCCATCGTCGTCAATGCCCTGTTGTTTATCGCCGGATTTACCACTGTCTTCGTATCTTTTGGCGCCTCTGCCAGCTTCATCGGACAGGCGTTGATTACCTATCAAGATCACATTCGACGGATCGGCGGAATCCTGATCATCATCTTCGGTCTCTACTTATTGGGGATCTTGAATATCAGCTTTCTGAAGATGGAACATCGTTTCCAATTCAGAAGCCGGCCGGTTGGGTATGTGGGGTCGTTCTTGATCGGTATCGCGTTTGCCGCAGGCTGGACGCCCTGCGTCGGGCCGGTGCTCGGGACTATCTTATTGTATGCCAGCACCACTGATTCGTTGTTGAACGGGGTCTTGTTGCTGACGAGTTATTCGATGGGATTGGGATTGCCGTTGTTTCTTACGGCCCTGGGAGTCGATCGATTTCTCGCCTATTTCAAGCAGGCGCGCCTGTATTTGTGGGGAGTTTCGACCGTGAGTGGGGTGTTGCTCATCATCGTGGGCGTCATGATTTATGCCAATACCCTCACGATGATTACCGGATTTTTAGAACGGCAGGGAATTGGTTGGTACCTCGGTCAGTGATCAGAATGCCAGACTACCAACGTAGGGCAGACTGCGTCAGCGGAGCTCCTCTTCCAGCGTCGACTCCCGGTAATCTCAATCCAAATCTCAGCACTCAGAACTGAGGCCTCAGCACGCAGGGGTTAGACGGTCTTCTTCCAATGTCAACGCTGTCCAACGTCAACGTCTACGATGCCTTGGTTGTCGGTATGGGGCCGGCTGGCGCCACCGCTGCCTATCAGTTGAGTCGAGCCGGGCTGTCTGTCCTCGGACTCGATAAGGCGACGCATCCACGATACAAGGTTTGCGGTGGCGGGTTGTCGGCCAGGATAGACGGCATCCTGGAAGACGATTACAAGTCGGTCGTTGAGCAGACGATCTACGGCATACAGTTTTCTTACCGCGGCGCGGACCCCTTCTTCCTCGATTCCTCCAGCCCGATCGCTTACATGGTTATGCGTGACCGGTTCGACTGTTTCCTTGCGGAGAAAGCGAGGCGAGCGGGCACCGAGGTGCACGAAGACGAGCTGGTGATGTCTTGCCTGCAGCTTCCAGACGGCGTTGAAGTGACGACGGATCGTGGCCGGTATGTGGCGAAGGTTCTGATTGGGGCGGATGGGGCGAATAGCATGGTGGCGCAGCAGTTATTCCCGGGACGCCGGAGCCGCCGGATGGCGGCCTTGGAGAGTGAAGTCCCGATCGGAATCGCACCCCAGTATCCCGGCACCGGTCGTGCGCTCATCGATATCGGTGCGACGCCCGCAGGGTATGCCTGGATTTTTCCGAAGCAGGAACGGCTCTCCATCGGCGTGGGGGATCTTCGCGGAGGGCTCGCGAGTCCGAAGAAGGTGTTCGATCAGTTCGTGCAGCATGAGCAGGGATTGGCTTCATGGAAGGTTCCGCATCCGACCGGCCATCCACTCCCGGTCTTCAGTGAGTATGGCGAGGCCGATCGGGAGTCAGTCGGATTAGTGCGAGGCCGCGCCTTACTGGTGGGAGATGCGGGGCATCTGGTCGATCCCTTATTCGGCGAAGGCATTTATTACGCAGTACGGTCGGGGCAGCTGGCCGCAGAATCGATTCTGAACCAGGTCAAGGATTCGCGATATTCGCTGGCCGAGTACGAAGATGCCGTCAGGCATGAGATTTACGAGGAGTTTCTGGTGGCGGCTCGTGTGGCGAGTGTTGTCTATTCGTATCCGCGTTTCTGCCACCACCACCTGCCCCGTTATCAACACATCGTCATGCTCTATTACGACGTACTCCGTGGGCGTGAAACCTACCGTACGTTTTATGCCAAGGCGAAGAGTCTGATCAAATTATCCCTCAAGGACTTGCTCCTCGAAGCCGTTTCGTTCCGTTGAGCGCATCGTAGCGGACCGCATTTTCTGCTGTTGGATCACGAACGACAATCAAGAGATGTGGAAGTCTGCTGAGAGCGAAATGTTGATTGCTTCGATGCTGCTCGGATCAGCACCAAGCGCCGAGGCGGCAGGTCACAAACGATTGGCCTAACCCCAATGCCGAGGCAGAAGGAAGGCGGAAGGATCCGGTCGGGACAGAGGGGAGGAGTCCTGCCGCAAGGCTGAGTTGGTTTCCCGATGAAGCGGTGGTCGGTGAACTCACAGATGGCGCGGGCTCGGTTTGTTTCGCCAAAAGTGGAGCAGACTTTCCGTTGCCAATTTTCGCGAGCAAGCTCTTTCCCTCGCCTGCATGCACGTTGGCCGGGTACTTTTCTGCCAAGAGAGTTAGTTGTTCACTGGCCCAATCGTCTGCACCCAAGTCATGGTAGCTGAGCGCCAGGAAGTACAAGGCGTCTGGTGCGACCGACTTGTCGGGATACAGCTTCATGATTTGTTCGAAGCGATGTGCGGCGGCCAGATAGGAGCCCCGTCGATAATAGAATTGCCCCACGAAGAGATGCATCTGCGCGAGGAGATCGTGGCATTCCTGGATCTTCTGGAGTGCTTGTCCGTCGTACCGGCTGCCTTGAAAGTCTTTCCGCAGCCGATCAAAGGCTTCGATGGCTTTCTGGACTGGGTCCGGGTCGCGATCGATCCCCTTGGCCCGTTTCATCTGGCTTTCTCCGATCCGGAAGGCGGCATAGGAGGCGAGGGTATGGGTGCGATGGAGATCGAGGAAGTGGTTATATTCCACGATGGCTTCCGTGTATTCCTCTTTCTCGAAGAACGCTTCGCCTCGCTTCATGATGACGTTGGGGTCGTAATTTTTCTCGATCGTGTCGCCTAAGAAGATCTGCTCGTCGGTCCCGCTCAGGGCTTTCTTAGCCGTATCTTGGGGCTTGGGTGTACTGGAGCAGGCCGTGATGATGCAGAAAATGGCTGTGCAAAGGCCAAGAGCCGTTGCCAGCCGTGGTGCAATCGTGAAGCTGGGAAATGAGCGTATCATGACTGCTTCAAAATGTAGCAGGAGTGCGGGTTGAATGCAACGATTCGAGCATGCGAGTTGACCCCTGTGGCACCGAGACCTATAATCCCGCCATTCTTGCAGTGACCCGCACAGTACAGATACCTATGATACGGACAAGGATTATTGGGACGGGCTCGTACCTCCCTGAACGGGTGGTGACGAATCGCGAGGTGGGGGCGTCGTTGGGTATTGAGCCTGACGCGGTCTCTCGCCTGACAGGGATTCAGGAGCGTCGTTGGGCCGCGGCATCCCAAGCCTCCTCCGATCTTGCCGTGGAAGCCGCCAGGCAGGCGCTTGAGGCTGCAGGACTTCCGGTTTCTGACGTAGGGGCGATCGTGCTGTCGACGACCTCTCCCGACTCGGTTTTCCCCTCGACGGCGTGCCATGTTCAGCGGATGCTGGGTTGTCCCGCGATACCGGCATTCGATGTGGCGGCTTCCTGCTCAGGCTTTCTTTATGGACTCTCGATGGCCGATGCGATGATTCGGAGCGGTCAGATCAAGACCTGCTTGGTGGTCGCCGCCGAGGTAAAGTCTCGTTTCCTCGATCCTGCTGACGGCGATACAGTGCTGTTATTCGGCGATGGAGCCGGTGCGGTGGTGCTGCGGGGGGAACCGGAGGTGGGTCACCCGAGCCGGGGGCTTATGGGGCTCCGCCTCCATGCGGACGGTGCCCAGCATGGTTTGATTTCCATCCCCGCAGGTGGGTCGCGCCTGCCGACGACATTGGAAACGGTTGAGGCGAAGCGTCATACGTTGCGGATGCAAGGGGCACCGCTTTTTCGTTTGGCGGTCAAACGATTGGAGCAGGCCATCCTCGAGATCGTGAAAGAATGCGGTGTCGATATTCACGATCTCGCGCAGCTGGTCTTGCACCAAGCCAACGGGCGAATTATCAGCCAGCTGACGAAGCGGCTGGGAGTTTCGCCGGAACGAGTTTGTTCCGTGATCGGGCAGTATGGTAATACCTCGTCGGCATCAGTGCCGATCGCGCTCGACTACGCAGTCCGCTCTGGGAAGATTGTGCCCCACGACCTTGTCTTGCTGGGCAGTTTTGGCGGTGGTGTGACGTGGGCGGCCGGGTTGGTTCGCTGGTAAGGGCTGTCGATGTCTGGCGTGACGGCGTTGCCTGTGCCGTGAGAAACGCCGATTGTATCTGAACTGAGGAGCGTCGCGATGTTATTTGGATTGATCCCTCGAGAAGAAGCGTTCTTTGAGCTGTTCAAAAAGGCCGCACATAATATGATCGAGGGAAGCCGCCTTCTAAAGGTCATGATGGAGGATTTTCGGTCTCCCATCGAACAAGCCAAGGGGATTAAAGACGTTGAACATGTTGGAGATAGCATTACGCACGATATTGCGTTTCGATTGAACAAAACCTTTATTACGCCGATCGATCGGGAAGACATTCATGACCTTGCGAGCGCGCTCGACGATATTCTGGATGTGACGGAGGCGATCGCCGATCGCTTCGTGTTATACAAGGTCACGAAGCCGACGCCGATGGCGGTCAAGTTGGCCGATATTTTGTATCAGGCCTCTGTGGCCGTGGGGAGTGGCGTGGATCGCCTGGGGCTCGCGCATCCGGAGCTGAAAGAATGCAGCGTGCGGGTGAACAGCTTGGAAAACGAGGCCGACCGAGTGTCCCGCGATGCGATATCCGCCCTCTTTGAAAAAGAAACCGATCCGATTGCCGTGATCAAGTGGAAAGAGATTTACGAGAACTTCGAAGCGGGAACCGACCGTTGCGAAGACGTCGCGAATATTCTTGAGCGGATCGCGCTTAAACACCACTAAGCTGCAACGATGAGTAATATCACCAGGGCATTTTCAGCTCAGCACTCAGGACTCAGCACTCAGGACTCGGCACATAGCACTCAGCGTCGGCGGTGCCATGCCTGAATTGACCGGAATGTTGCTTCTTGTCGTGTTGTTGGCGCTCCTGTTCGATTTTTCGAACGGGTGGCATGACAGTGCCAATGCCATTGCGACGGTCGTCTCGACGAGAGTCGTGAGCCCGCTCGTGGCGGTCATGGCAGCCGGCGTCCTCAATGTCGCCGGGGCGTTCATGTCCACGGCGGTCGCCAAGATGGTGGGGTCTGGGATTGTGAACCCGACCATGGTCACTCAAGAAATGGTGGCGGCGGCGTTGGCCGGTGCGATCTTGTGGAATCTCTTCACGCTGTTGCTGGGATTGCCGACGAGCTCGTCCCACGCCTTGATCGGCGGACTGGTCGGGGCTGCAGTGACCCATGGCGGATGGGATATGGTGAAGTGGTCTGGGCTTCGTCCGGTAATGGAAGCCATGGTGCTTGCGCCGTTCTTTGGTTTTGCGATTGGGTTTACCTTGATGGTGCTCATCAGCTGGGTCTGCTTTCGTGTGACGCGAAGTGTGGCCACTCGACTATTCAAACGGCTGCAGCTCGTTTCTGCCTGCTTCATGGCGTTCAGTCACGGAGCCAACGATGCGCAGAAGGCCATGGGCATCATTACCTTGGCCTTGCTCTCTGCCGGGCAGATTCCTTCCGGCGAGGTGCCTGGTTGGGTGATCGGCGCCTGTGCGGTGGCGATGGGATTGGGGACGGCGGTGGGCGGCTGGCAGATCGTCCGTACGTTGGGAATGGGGATCGTGAAGCTGGAACCGGTGCATGGGTTTGCGGCAGAGACCGGTGCCGCGGCGGTGTTGCTCGTGACCGCGCACATCGGTCTGCCGGTGAGCACCACGCAGACCATTACGACGTCGGTCATGGGGGTCGGCGCGATCAAGCGACTTTCGGCGGTGCGCTGGGGCGTCACGACGAGAATTCTTTACGCCTGGGTGTTCACGCTTCCTGGCGCGGCGCTTCTCGCATCGCTCATCTATCTTCTCATGGTCAGGCTTCACTAGACCGGCTGATTGATCTGTTGGATTGGCAACCGGACGACAAAACGGCTGCCGGTCGGGGCATTGGCTTCGACCCATACCCGTCCCCCCAATCCCTCGACGATATGCTTCACGATTGCCAGGCCAAGGCCTGTGCCTCCCATCTCGCGCGAGCGTGCTTTATCCACTCGGTAAAATCGTTCGAAAACGCGGGGTCGATCCTGTTCAGGAATGCCGAGACCGGTATCGGTCACGCTCAGCTCCACGGCTGTGACAATCGTGGGCCGTTCGAGATCGTCAGCAACCGGGTGAGCCGCCACCGTAATGGTCCCGTTCCCTGGGGTATATTTGACCGCGTTATCGAGCAAGTTCGACAGGACTTGCATCAGCCGGTCCTCATCGCCGAGCACAGCTGGCAGATCCTGGGCTACAAAGGTGAGGAGCCGGTGCCCCTTCTTGTCCGCTAACGGCTTGATCATGGCCAGCGTCCGTTCAATGACCCGCTGGATCTGTAATGGTTCTCGTTTGAAGAGAATCTGTCCCGATTCGATCTTCGAGAGCTGGAGGAGGTCTTCCAGGATCAGGTTCAGCCGGTCGCTTTGCTTGAGAATAATCTCGAGAAATTTCGTGCTGGTCCCAGGATCGTCTTTGGCCCCGTCGAGTAAGGCTTCGATATAGCCCTTGATCGACGTAAGCGGAGTCCGTAGCTCGTGGGACACGTTCGCGACGAAATCTTTCCGGATATTCTCCAGGCGTCGTAACTCGGTAATGTCGTGAAAGACCAGCACGGCGCAGGCTTCATTCTCGCGATCGCAGGCCGTGACCGAGGCCTCGATATGGAGACAGCGGCCGCTGGGCTGTAAAAGGATTTCATCTTCCTCGTTGATGCGTTTCGTCAAGACTGTTGAGACGAGTGTGTCCAGTTGCGGATGTCGAAAGACATCGGAGCAATGGTGCCCCCGTGCATCCATTCGACTGACGTCGAACATTCGCTCCAGCGCCGGATTGACTTGCAGGACGCGGCCTCGGCAGTCCAGGACCATGACGCCCTCGACCATTGAGGTCAGCATGGCCAAGAGCTGGGCCCGGTCTTCGGACAGCTCGTCGATCTTGGCCCGCAGTTGGTCCGTCATCTGGTTGAGCGTATCGGCGAGGAGGCCGACTTCATCCCGTGATCCCGTCCTGATGCGGACTGTGTGGTCACCATTGGCGAGCTGCCGCGCGGCGATGGCAATATCGGACAGGGGTTTTGTGATGCTGCGCGCGAGCCCCACACTCAGCGCGACGGCAATCAAGAAGGCAATGCCAAAGGCAAGGGCCAAGTTCCGGTGTAACTTAGCCACCTCATGATCGAAGGTGGTCATCGGTAGTCCCAGCCGTAAGAAGCCGGAGGATTTCGTCTGGTTTGTGCTGCCGATGCCGATGGCCAGGTACAGGGTGCGTTCACCGGTGGTGTGACTTGTGCGCAGATCTGTTCCCCGTCCGGTGGCCACAGCTTGCTGAATTTCCGGACGCGCGAGATGGTTCTCCACCGTCGAGAGGTTACTGTCCGAGACGGCGCTGTCGGCCAGCACCCGGCCATCCAGCGCGACGACGGTTACGCGGGCGAAGGCCCTCGCACCGAGATCCCGAACGGCTGCCTGTAATTGCGGGGTCGAAGCCAGCGTCCCTGCTTGCGTCAAAAACGGCTGCAGCCCGTAGGCGACGAGGCTGGTTCGAGTCTCCAGTATCTGGACGGACTGAACGATCTCTTGTTGTTCAAGTGAGCGAACCGCCAATGTCCTGGCGATGAGAAGTCCACAGGAGAGGACCAGCAGGGTCCCGATAGTGACCTTCCATCGGATGGAGAGGGTCATGCCGAACCATCCAACTCTTTGAGCTTATAACCCAGGGATTTAACCGAAACAATCGCCTCGTTGAGCGAGGGAAGCTTCTGCTTGAGTCTTCGGATATGGACGTCGACGGTCCTCGTCGTGCCGTAGTAATCGTAGCCCCAGACGGTGTTGAGCAGGATGTCTCGGGTCAGGACTCTGCCGGGATTGCGCAGAAGATGTTCGAGTAGGCCGAATTCTTTTGCCGTGAGCGGGACTTCTGTCTTGTTCACGGTGACTTCGTGTCGCGCGAGGTCCATCACCAGATCGCCGTACTGGTATCTGGCCGGGCTCTCGTCCGGTTTACGGTCGAGCCGGCGAAGGAGAGCTTTAATACGGGCGACGAGTGTCTTCGGGCTGAAGGGTTTGGTCACGTAGTCGTCGGCCCCTAGTTCCAGCCCGACGACGGTATCCGATTCTTCGGCTTTGGCGGTCAACATGATGATGGGGAGCATGGCGGTTTCCGGAGCCGACCGCAGCCGTTTGCAGACCTCGAGGCCGTCGATTTCAGGCAGCATCAAGTCGAGGACGACTAGGTCGGGCTTCTCTTGTTTCGCGTACTGAAGACCTTCCGTGCCGGTTTTGGCTGCAACCGTTCGAAAGCCTTCTTTCTCCAAATAGAGTTTGACCAGTTGGAGAATGTCGTGCTCATCTTCAACGATGAGGATTTTTTTGCTGGCCGGGTTGGACATAGTGAGTCGCGTGAGCCTACGGGGGAGAAGGCATCCTGTCAAGACGGGAGGAGAAGAGGGATCGGGCCCATTGGGTTGACGGAACCCGCTGTGCTGACGTAAGGTGGGCGGCAGTCGTCTGCAAGTATATGGGCACGAATGTGGTCATGTACGTATGAAGGAAAGGTCGCCGTCATGAAGATCTATCTCACGAATCCACGCGGGTTTTGCGCCGGAGTCGACCGGGCGATCGATATCGTCGATCTCTCGCTCAAGAAGTATGGGGCACCGATCTACGTGCGGCACGAAATCGTCCATAGTCGGCATGTCGTGAACTCGCTTCGCGACAAGGGCGCCGTGTTTGTGGAGGAATTGGGGGAAGTGCCGGAAGGTTCGGTGGTGATTTTTAGTGCCCACGGTGTTGCCAAGTCGGTCTGGGACGAAGCGAATCGGCGGGGACTGCATGTGATCGATGCCACCTGTCCGTTGGTCATCAAAGTGCATAACGAGGTCAATCGCGACTATACGCAGGGGTACGATCTCATTCTGATCGGCCATGCCGGCCACCCAGAAGTGATCGGGACGCTCGGGCAGATTCCGGACAAGTTCCATCTGGTCTCTTCGGTAGAAGATGTCAAGAATCTGCAGGTCGATCAAACGCATGACCTTTCGTACGTGACACAAACGACGTTGAGTGTCGATGAATGCCGGGATATCGTCGGGGCGCTCCATGAACGGTTTCCGCATATCAAGGGACCTCACCAAGAAGATATCTGTTACGCGACACAGAATCGGCAGAATGCGGTGAAGGAGCTGTCCTTGCTGGTGGATGTCATCCTGGTCATCGGTTCTCCCAATAGTTCGAACTCCAACCGGTTGCGAGAGCTGGGGGAGCGGTGCGGGATTGCGTCCTACTTGATCGATGCCGCCTCCGACATCAACCCTGAATGGCTCGCCAATGTGAAAGCGATCGGGATTACGGCTGGCGCCTCGGCTCCGGAGGTCCTGGTTGAAGAGGTCGTGACCTACCTCAAGACTTTTGGGCCTGCCGAGGTCGAAGACCTGACGGTGATCGAAGAGGACGTTGAGTTTCTCCTCCCTAAGGAACTGATTACCATCGAGTCTTCCAACCGATCTGTCGAGGCGTAGGCGGGGTAATCGTTCCGCAGTCCCCTTGGCCCACTCCCTAAGCATTGTAGGTCCCTCTCTCCAGTCCTACCACCGGCAGTGTTTTTCTTTGATTTTTTCCGGTGGCCTGTGTTACAAAGCCGGGCATTCTTTCCCTGTGAGTTTTTTCGATACACGCTACCGAAGGAGTCGCCGATGTATTTGAAATCCCTTGAAATGGCGGGGTTTAAGTCGTTCGCGGAGGCCCGGATCGAATTTCCCGATGGCGTCACGGCTATTGTGGGGCCCAACGGAAGCGGAAAGAGTAATGTCGTCGATGCGATTCTCTGGGTACTCGGGGAACAGAGCACCAAGGCTCTGCGCAGCGAGAAGATGGAAGATGTGATTTTTAACGGGACCGAGATGCGCAAGCCTCTTGGCCTGGCCGAAGTATCCCTCGTGATCAGTGGCCTGGATCGGATCAATGTGGATCCCTTGTCCGGGCTTTCCAGCCAGCTGTCTGAATATCAGGAACTCATGATCACGCGCCGCCTGTACCGCAATGGCGACAGTGAATACCTCATCAATAAAACCGTCTGCCGGTTGAAGGATGTCCGGAGCATTCTGCTTGATACCAGGGCCGGGACCAAAGGGCACACGGTGATCGCCCAGGGGCAGATCGATCAGATTCTCAACGCCTCACCGCAAGACCGGCGCGAGTTGATCGAGGAAACCGCCGGGATCGTTCGTTATAAAAAGCAGAAGGCCGAAGCGTTACGCAAGTTGGATGCGACACAGCAGAATCTCTTGCGCGTGCGGGACATTATTGCCGAAGTGAAGAAGCAGTTGAATTCGCTTGAGCGTCAAGCCCGGCAGGCACGGTCCTATCAGACATTGCATCAGGAGGCCAAATCGCTGGAGATTCAGCTGCTCACGAATGAGTATCGCGTGCTTCGAACGACGATCGCGGAAGTCGAGGAGGAACTGCAACAGCTGGGGGATCGCGAGTCCGAACAGGTTGCCGGTTTGGCACGTTTGAGCGCAGAGCTTGAGCAGATCAAATTCGCGATGGCCACGGCGAGCGAGGCGATCGGGCAGCGGCGCGAGGAACTGTCGAAAGTTGAACAGCAACAGGCGCAGGCCTTGACGGCCGCAGAAGTCGAGCGTAATCGCGGTGAGCTCTATGTGCAGCAGCAGAGCCAGGGCGGGCAGGAGCTTGAGCGCCTCACCCAGGAGCAAACGCAGGGGACGGCGGAAATTGCGGCTCTGGAGGGTATGCTGGTCGCGCTCGAACGTGAATGTGCGGAGCGTGAGCAGGCTTTCGCGGCACTTGAGCAGGAGATGAAAGAGCTGGTTCATCAGCGTACTGCGGCCCTGGCAGAGGAAGAGCGAGGGCGCCGGGACGTCCTGAACCTGGCGGTATTGGTCGCCAATACCGAGCAGACACTGGTTCAATTGGCTGCTCGCATTCAAGAGGCGACGGACCGTGAGGTCCGTCTGGCCCGCGAGCGGGAAGACTTTCAGCTGCAGCATGTCACGACAACGGACAAGCGTGAGGCGCTCAAGCAGGCCTGCCAGGAGGCAGAGCAGTTGGTGGCCGATCTGCGTAGGCAGAAGCAGGGCGTCGAAGAGGAAAATGAGCGCGTCGCGGCCGAATTGGTCGAGGTCGATCAGTTGGTCCTTCGCCAGTCGGAAGAGTTGGCGGCGGTGGACTCTCATCTCCGGGCGTTGGAAGGTGTGCTGCAGGAAGATATGGGCTATGGGCGGCGCGGCGATGAAGAATCGACGGCGCTCAAAGCTTGCAGCGGAGTCCGCGATGCCATTGCCGAGTGGTTGGCTGTGCCTGCAGGATGGGATCGGGCTGTGGAAGCGATTTTAGGCGAGCGGGTCAGGGGCTGGTTCGTCGATAGTCCCGTCGCCGCTTGTGACGCGATTGAATTTCTCAAGGGGAAAGATCTCGGGCGGGGCACATTTATTCCCCAGCATCCTCGATGGACAGCTCGGGATGCAGGGGCTCAACAATGGTGGGCTGCTGTGCAGGGTCAGTCTGGTGTGGTGGGCCGTGCAGTCGATTTAATCCCTGTTCAGGGCGAACGTGAAGCGGCTCGCAACTATCTCTTCGACCGGATCGTATTTATCGAAACGCTCCAGGATGCGACAGCATTGTGGTCTCAGTTATCCATCGGGGCTCCCGATGGACCGGTTCTCGTCACCCGTGCAGGAGAAATCCTAGATGCGGCCGGGACGATTACCGGTGGACAGGTCAGTGCGACGGGAGGTGTGTTGCAACGGCGACGAGAGGTCTTGCAGCTGGATGCGCAGCGTCTGTCGCTGACGGGATCTGTCGACGAGGGCAAGCAGCGGCGGGAGCGATTGCTGGCGCAGGGGCAGGAGTTGCGCGAACAGGGCCGGCAACTCGTCGAGTCGCTTCGCGACGCAGAAATGCGCGGGCTCTCCTTGCAAAAAGATGAAGCAGGGCTTCAGCACGTGCTGGGCAATCTCTCCCAGCGAATCGATACGTTGATGAGTGATGCACAGCGAGGCTCGGCGGAGGTGGAGCGGCTCATGCATGACACGCGTTCCTCCGAAGCACAGCTCGCGCAGTGGATGGCAGAGAAGGCCGGCCAGGAAGGCGAGCTCACTCGTGTGCGTGAACGGGTGGGACAGATCGATCAGGACAAGCAGGGGCTTCAGGAGCGATTCACCGAGGCGCAGTTGGTCGCGCAGGATCTCAGGACGACTCGCGAGCACCATCGGCGCGACCTCCTCCGGATTGAGCAGGAGCAACAGGACGCGATCGCACGGATCGAGATCGTGACGCGCCATGTCGAAGGGCTGACGGTCTCGATCGAGCAGAGCCGAGCTGAACGGGAACATCAAGAAACGCGTTGTCGTGAGTTCGGCGAATCGGCCGCCCAGGTGAAGGCCCAGTTGGTCGAATTGCAAGAATCTCAGGCGGAGGATATGGCGGCGGCCCAGCAGCTCGATGCCGGGTTAGAGGAAGTTCGTCGTGCGGTGTCGTCTCTTCGTGAGTCCCGCTTGGCGGTGGAGGTCAAGAAAGCAGAAGTCCGGATGCAATTGGGGACGGTCGAGTCTACGCTCGCTGGTACGTACCAGGTCGATCTCGCGACGCTGCTTGATGCGCCGGTTGGGGAGATAACGGCCGAACAACTGTCGCTTGGCGAGGCGCCGATTCCGGAAGGCCGTTCAGCCGTGAATGAGATGGCGATGAGGGAGCAACTGCAGAAACTTCGCGAGAAACTCGATCGCCTGGGGCCGATTAATTTGGCCGCGATTCAGGAGCATCAAGAATTGGATCAGCGGTATCAATTTCTCACGACGCAGGAACAAGATCTCTCCACCTCAATCGGCTCGCTCAAGGAAATCATTCAGCGGATCAACCTCACCACGAAGGATATGTTTGCCAGCACCTTTGCCGAGCTCCAGCAGAAATTCAGCGAAGTGTTCGTGAAGTTCTTTCCTGGGGGCCGGGCCGAGCTGCAATTGGTCGAGGTCCCGGCGGATGAGACGACAGAGAACCGTGGGCAACAGGATCCCGGCGTCGACATCGTGGTGCAACCGCCGGGGAAACGCCTGAAGAGTATGACCATGCTCTCGGGTGGTGAGAAGACCTTAACGGCGATGGCCCTGCTCTTCGCGAGTTTTCTGATCAGGCCGACGCCGTTCTGTATCCTCGACGAAATCGATGCTCCGCTGGACGAAGAGAACATTGGGCGCTTTACCAGCGTCTTGCGGGAACTCTCCGCGAGTGCACAGTTCATGGTCATCACGCACAACAAGCGGACGATGGCCATTGCAGACTCCTTGTTCGGGGTCACGATGGAAGAACCGGGTATTTCAAAAATCGTGTCGGTGAGACTGGGGAACTTGCAACCGGTCTAAGCAGAACAAAGTAGCTAAAACATGCGTACTTCAGAGGACTTCCGCCTCTCTGTTTCTTGACTCGGGGTAGGGTGTCTGTTATATACCCACAACGGGTAGTACTACGGGCATACGGCTCGTAGTTCGAGCTCATACGGGGACGACGCGAGTCATTCGTATTGTCCCATCCACCAGCAGCTTTCCACAGAACAATATAATGAATCTGATTCGAGCGTTTCTGGATCGTCTATCGGATAGTCTCTTCGTCTCCGTGCCGGAGAAGTTGGGGATGGCGACTGAGTTGTCCAAGGCTCTACCGCTGCGTCTGGTGTCGGACAAACCCATGATTTCAACCCCAGTCGATCCTGCGATGCGCCGCCCACCCAGCCATTCCGTGAGTCCGGTGGATGCGCTCGACGACGCGGTTCGGCGGAGTCAAGCCTGGTTCTTGTCCAAACAAGATGCATCCGAAGGCTATTGGGTTGCGGAGCTTGAAGCCGATACGACCTTGACCTCTGAGTACATCATGTTGCGGCGGTTTCTCGATCGGGTCGATCCGGAGCGCGAACGCAAGGCGGTGCGTTACCTCCGCGCCATGCAATTGCCCGATGGTGGCTGGCCGATTTTCTACGGTGGCCCTTCGGAGATCAGCGCCTCGGTCAAAGCCTATTTCGCCTTGAAGTTGAGCGGTATTTCAGCCGAGGAGCCGTACATGCTCCGCGCCCGCGACTGTATTCATGCCAAAGGCGGCGTGGTCTGTGCGAATGTCTTCACGAAAATCACCCTGGCCTTGTTCGAACAGTACGATTGGGAAGGCCTTCCGAGTATGCCGCCGGAGATCATGCTCCTGCCGAAGCGGTTCTACTTCAGCATCTATGCGATTTCCTATTGGTCGCGTGCCGTCCTGATTCCCCTGTTGGTGGTGTTTGCGAATCAGCCCGTCTGCCGTATTCCCAAAGAGCAGGGGATCGACGAACTCTATGTCTTCCCCAGGGCGGAGATTCGCTATCGCGACGTGCCACCGTTCAATAAGGATCAACGGTGGTTCACCCCGCATAATTTCTTCGTCCAATTGGACGGGGTGCTCAAACTCTACGACCGGATGCCGCTGAGTTGGTTGCGCGAGAAGGCCTTGCATAGGGCGGCCACCTGGATGTTGGACCACATCAAGGGCAGTGGCGGGTTAGGGGCAATCTATCCGGCCATGGCGAACTCGATCGTGGCGCTTCGCTGCCTCGGGTATCAGGTCGACGATCCTTTGGTCCGGAAGGCATTCCAGGAAATTGAATCGCTGGAAGTCTATAGCATCGTGTCGATCGGCGATCAGCGCGTCGAAGCCCTACATCTCCAGCCGTGCCACTCTCCCATCTGGGACACGGCATTACTCATGAATGCTTTTATTGAAACTGGCATGCCGCAGGACCATCCCTCGCTCCAGAAAGCGGCTGCATACTTGGCTTCCCGCCAGACGAAAACGGTTGGAGATTGGAAGTTCTCGGCCCCCAACGCAGAACCGGGAGGTTGGTACTTCCAGTTTGAGAACGAGCTCTATCCCGATGTGGATGACTCGGCCGTTGTGTTGATGGCGTTGTCGAAAGTTCGAATGGCTCAGACGTCTGAACTGCAAGAGTCTATTCAACGGGGAACGAACTGGGTGCTCGCCATGCAAGGGTCCGATGGCGGCTGGGGCGCGTACGACAAGGATAATAATCGTATCGTGTTCAACTATATCCCCTTTGCCGATCACCATGCCTTGCTCGATCCGAGTACGTCAGACCTGACTGGACGTTGCCTCGAGATGCTTGCAGCGCTGGGCTACGATCAGACACACCCCGCTGTGGGGCCGGCTCTCCGGTTTCTGAGGCGAGAGCAGGAAGCCGATGGTAGTTGGTATGGCCGGTGGGGCGTCAATTACATCTATGGTACCTGGTCCGTTCTGGCAGGGCTGCGGGCGATCGGGGTGGATCTTTCGGAGCCCTATATTCAGCGTGCGGTCGCTTGGCTTGAGTCGAAACAGAATCCCGATGGCGGCTGGGGCGAGTCCTGTCATTCGTACGGCGACGATCCTGCGTGGAGCGGGAAGGGAGACAGCACCCCGTCTCAAACGGCTTGGGCCATCATGGGCCTGATGTCGGCCGGGATGACCGATGCCTTTAGCGTCGCTCGAGGTATCCAGTATCTGCTTCGCCATCAACTGAAGGATGGCTCGTGGGAAGAGGTTCGCCATACAGGCACCGGTTTCCCTCGGGTGTTTTATCTCCGCTATCATTGGTACTGCCAATATTTCCCGCTGTGGGCCTTGGCCATGTACCGGAACTTACGGACGCGCGGACACATGCGGGCTGATGAAGTGCGTGAGCAGGTCTTGGCATCCGGGTGCCATCGAGCCGACCGTTGATCGCTCCGCTGGCCTCCGCCATGTCGCGGGGTTGCCTCGCTGAGGATCGTTGATGTATCCCATCGCCATCTTTGTTGCGACTCGCTGGGAACTCCAGGCGGTTCAGCAGGCAATCGTCACGGATCGTGTTACGACCGTTGCCGGAGTCCGCTGCCGGATTGGGCAGCGTGGGCAGCGCACCTACTGGCTCATTCAAACCGGCGTCGGTCCCGCTGCGGCCAGCGCGGTTGCTGACGATGTGTTGAAGGCGCAGCCGATGTCGTTGGTCATTTCTACGGGTTTTGCCTGCGCGCTGATACCGGCTCAAGTAGGAGACCTCATCGTTGGAACCGCCGTGTCGTCCGTGCCGAGTGACGGAGCGGGTGCGATGGGGCATGACTCGATGTTGTGTGATGAGGCTGTGCGCTCAGGTCTTCTCGCCGTGGCACAGGATGCAGGGATGGTCGTGCGAGTGGGCAAGATTGTGTCCGGATCGACAGTGGTGTGGCAGTCCGAGGAGAAGCGCCGGCTGCGTCGTTTGACTGACGCGACGGGGCTCGATATGGAAAGCGCCGCGTTGGCATCGGTGGCTCGTAAACGGGGTGTACCGATGGCCATCGTGCGGACGGTTTCCGATCTCGTGGATGAAGATCTCCCTCTTGACTTCAACCTCTTTCTCAGGCCCACTGGCTGGATGAAAGGTATGTGGGCGCTCATCCGCCACCCCACTGGTTTCGCAGGGCTGAATCGGCTGCGAATACAGAGCCGAGTGGCAGCGGATCGATTGACCGAATGGTTTCAACTTTATGCGAAGTCAGACATCGAATCTTCTCGCTTGTCTAGGTAACTGATGACGAATGTGATTGAACAGCTGGGTGTGCGGGCCATCCTCCGTATACAGGAGATGGGTCGCATGTTGTTATTTGTGCTGTCGGCCTGTGCCTGGCTGGTGCGGCCTCCCTTTCGATTCCATCAAATTATGAAACAGCTCCACTTCATCGGGTATAAATCCGTGTTTGTCGTCGTGCTGACGGCGGGTTTTACGGGGATGGTGCTGGCGCTTCAAGGCTATTACAGCTTGCGGAAGTTCGGCTCCGAGGGGTTACTGGGTTCTGCGGTGGCGTTGAGCATGATCCGGGAGTTGGGCCCGGTGCTGGCGGCGTTGATGGTGACAGCGCGGGCCGGTTCAGCCATGACTGCCGAGATCGGCATCATGCGGATTACGGAGCAGATCGATGCGCTCGATACGATGGCGATCAACCCGATGCAATATCTGATCGCACCGAAATTGGTGGCGGGCGTGATCGGGGTGCCGTTGCTCGTGGCGATCTTCGATGTGGTCGGTATCTATGGCGGATCCCTCGTCGGAGTGGATTTGTTGGGCGTGAGCGAAGGGGCCTACTGGAACTCGATCGAATCGGCTGTGGAATGGAAAGATATCTACGGCGGTATTCTCAAATCGATCAGCTTCGGGCTGATCATCAGTTGGATCTGTTGCTATAAAGGATTCTACACGAGACAGAGTGCCGAGGGATTGGGGAGTGCCACGACGGAAGCCGTGGTCTTGTCGTCGGTGCTGATCCTCGTATGGGACTATTTTCTCACCTCGGTCTTGCTCTAAATACCCATGATCAAGCTCGTTGGCGTTGAAAAAAAGCTGGGCGGACAACCGGTGTTACAGGGCGTTGATCTCACGATCCCCGTCGGCAAGTTGACGACCATTATTGGCCGCAGTGGAGAGGGAAAGAGTGTGCTCCTCAAGCACATGATCGGGCTGATGCAGCCGGATCGCGGTGAGGTATGGGTCGGCGATGTGGAGATATCCAGGCTGTCGGGCACACGATTGAACGATGTGCGGAAGCGTTTTGCCATGCTGTTTCAGGGGGCCGCACTGTTTGATTCTCTTTCGGTCTTCGAGAACGTGGCCTTCCCGTTGCGTGAAAAATTGCGCATGAAGGGCTCGGCGGTGACCAAACGGGTTGAGGAAAAGCTCGGGGAAGTCGGGCTGGCGGGGATGGGACACAAGTTTCCTGCCGAGTTGAGCGGGGGTATGCGAAAGCGGGCAGGATTGGCACGGGCGTTGGTCATGGAGCCGGAAATCATTCTCTTCGATGAGCCCACGACCGGGCTGGATCCGTTGATGGCGAAATCGATTCACGACTTAATTGTCACGATGCAGCGGCGGTTCGGCTTTACGGCGGTGATGGTCAGCCATGAAATTCCGGAGATCTTCGGGATTTCCGATTGGGTAGCGATACTTCGGAAAGGCAAGATTGCATTGATGGCCCCGGCCGCTGAGTTCCAGCGGACCACCGATCCGGAGATTCACGAATTTATTTCAGTCGGTGGGACTGTGGCGTTGCCTGGATCGCTCGTTGGGTGAGAGGGGGAGTACTAAGGATGGAAAAAGCCAAGCTAGAGATGGTGGTCGGTGTGTTCGTGCTCGTCGGCATCTTGTGCCTCGGGTATCTGGCGGTCAAGCTCGGGAAACTCGAGTTGGTCAGCGGCGACGTCTACGAGGTCGACGCGCAGTTCAATACGGCCTCGGGGCTTAAGCCAGGCTCGACGGTCGAAATCGCCGGAGTCGAAGTCGGTCGGGTCCGCGGGATTGTGCTCAAAGAGGATCGCGCGATGGTGAAGTTGGCGGTCAATAACACCGTCAAGCTCTACACCGACACGATTGCCTCTATCAAAACGCGGGGCATCATCGGAGAGAAATTCCTCGCGCTGTCTCCGGGAGGGGGTGGCGATCCGCTCAAGCCGGGGGATACGATACGCGATACTGAATCGGGCCTCGATCTTGAGGAGTTGGTGAGTCAGTATGTGCATGGCAAAGTGAACTGATCATCCGATCGTAGAGAACAGGCGGGCATTTAGCAGGGGGGAGGAGTATCCATGGAGATCAAGGGGTCTGCCGGTCGATCAGCGCAGAGATGGAGTTGGGCCAGGGCCGCGAGTGGGATGGCCTGTCTACTGTTGTTGCTCAGCGTTGTGGCAGTCCAGCCGGCAGTCGCCGGCGGCGCGACTGAGGCCATGAAGAGCACCATCGACGAGGTGCTCAGGGTCATCCAGGACAAGGAGCTGAAACAACCGGCAAGAGCTGAAGAGCGCCGGAAGAGATTGGAGCAGGTTGTCGGGGACCGGTTCGATTATCCTGAAATGTCGAGACGGGCGCTCGGGGCTTCCTGGAATACGCTCGCCGATAAAGACAAACAAGAGTTCGTTGCCCTGTTCCAGACGCTCTTGACGAACTCCTATGCCGACAAGGTCGAGACCTATTCCGGTGAGGGGGTGCAGTACCTCAATGAACGGGTCGATAAGGAGTTTGCCGAGGTGCGGACGAAGGTGCTGACCGGTAAGACGGAAATTCCTCTCGATTACCGCTTGCTCAACAAGGGTGTGGAGTGGCGAGTCTACGATGTGGTGGTGGACGGCGTGAGTTTGGTGAGTAACTACCGTGGGCAGTTCACGAAAATTCTTCGCTCCTCAAGTTATGCCGACTTGATCGATCAGCTCCGCAAGAAGTCCGATAAGATTAAAGCCCCGTAGAGATTTCCAGGAACTCCATGACAAGCTTGCGCGGCTGTATCGCCGTTGCCCTCCTGTTTCTTGCGGCGAATGCCATCTCGTTGCCTGAGTCCGTACGAGCCGACGTTCAATACTTCCCGGTTCCGTCCGTGTCGACCAGCAAGAACGATGGGAACGATGTCGGGCTGATCACGCCGATATTGATTACAGATCCCGATGGGGAGTTGAAATATATCGTCGCGCCGATGGTCGTTCGCAACTCCATCGTGGGGACGCGCGGGGCGCTCAATCTGTTTCGGTACGAACCGGGTGGGCGTGAGATTCGTTTCATCGGCTCCTTCACGGAGCGGATCGAGCGGAAACTGGTCTTCAGTTATGCCGATCCAGCCTTCAGCCAGGGACGCTACTCCCTGAATTTCGGCGCCTCGTTTTTCAAAAATGCCACCTCTCGTTTTTTTGGGGTAGGAGAAGCGACCTCTGAGCCGCAACAGACGAACTATACGGCGCGTGAGGGGCGAGTGAATTGGCGATTCGGGGTCTATGCCAACGAAGTGACCCAGATTGCCGTCGGCCAGCGTGTCCGCGACGTGCGCTTGCAGAAGGGCGCCACCGATCTTCCCTTTACCGGTGACCGATTTTCGACGGTGGATGGCGTGCAGGGCGAGTCGATCATTCTCGGCCACCGGGCGACGTTCTATTACGATACACGCAATAATTTGGTCACGCCTACCGATGGGATGGCCGTGACGGCGTATGCCGAGGTCAATCAGAATATCCGCAACGGCGATCATCCCGTCTATTCCCGCTACGAAGTCGAGGTGAAGAAACTGTTCCCGAGCGAGTCGAAGCGCGCAATTCTCGTCGTGCGTGCGGACCTCCAGGCGACCATTGGGACACAGGTTCCGTTCTTCGAGCAAAGTTCATTGGGTGGGCAAAACAATTTGCGTGGATTCGGCGTCGACCGCTTCATCGACAAGCATCTCGTGTCGCTCAGTATCGAGGAGCGGATTCATTTGGCGAGGACGAGGGTTGCGGGCGTTATCGCGGATTTCGAAGTCGCGCCGTTTCTGGATACCGGACAGGTCTTCAATGATTATAAGGATGTCAGTTTTAAGAGTTATCGCATGACTCCTGGTGTCGGATTCCGCGGCATCGTGCGACCCAATGTCGTCGGGCGTGTCGATTACGGCTACAGCCGGGAAGGCGGCGCGATCTATGCTGGGTTGGATTTCCCCTACTAACCGTGACGGCCGTTGCGCAGGAGTTCGACTGCGTTGGCCGGTCTCCGGCGTCGAGAACGCGGATTTCATCACTGGTGGGTCGGAAGACTGTACGGCCTCGACGGTCCTCACTCATCGATTCGAGTCATGAGTGAGAGGGGAAGTGCGGAATGTCGGCTGGCTAACCGCTTGACAACATGGGGGTTCCATGTGAAAATCCGAACTGTTAACCTGTAAGCTGCTACGTTGCTTCGCCAGTGCGTATCCGACCCAGCTCGTTCTTACAGACCCATGCATTCATGCAAAGGAGCATCTGCTATGTCGATCTTGAAGACCATTCACAGCCCTGCTGATCTGAAACGGCTCTCACCGGCGCAGTTTCCTGTCTTGTGCCAGGAACTGCGGGAACAGATTATCGGCGTGGTCTCTAATGTCGGAGGGCACCTGGCCTCGAACCTCGGAGTGATTGAACTGACTGTCGCGTTGCACTATCTGCTCGATACGCCACAAGATAAAATCGTCTGGGACACCAGCAATCAAGCCTACGCACATAAGCTCCTTACCGGGCGCCGGGAGCAATTTCATACGCTCCGTCAGTACGGGGGAATGAGCGGCTTCACCAAGCGCGAGGAGAGTGTCTACGATACGTTCAATGCAGGCCATGCTGGTACCGGCGTGTCCGCCGCCTTTGGGCTGGTCGCTGCCCGTGAGCAATTGGCGCAGCATCACAAGGTCGTCTGTGTCGTCGGAGATGGCGCCATGACCGCCGGTATGACGCTGGAAGGTCTGCACCATGCTGGAGGGTTGGGGAAAGACTTCCTGGTCATTCTGAACGACAATCAAATGTCCATTTCGAAGAATGTCGGAGCCATTTCCTCATATTTGAACCGGACCTTCACCGGAGAGTTTTATACCAAGATGCGCGAGGAAACGGGGCAACTGTTGGGGAAGATTCCCCATATCGGGCAGGATATGCAGAAGTGGGCTCGCCGGGCAGAAGAATTGGCCAAGGGTGCGATCCTCCCCGGGCTGCTTTTTGAAGAGCTGGGGTTTAGATATGCCGGACCGATCGACGGCCATAACTTTGAGCATCTGCTTCCGACCTTGGATAATGTGTTGAAGATGAGGGGGCCCGTGTTGCTCCATGTCATCACGAAAAAGGGATTGGGCTATGAGCCTGCGGTGAACAATCCGGTTTGGTTCCATGCCTGTCCGCCTTTTGTGCGGGAAACCGGGGCACCGGCCAAGAAAGCGGCTCGACCGTCTTATACGCAGATCGCTATCGAATCATTAGTGAAGCTGGCCCGTCACGATAAGCGCATCGTCGCGATTACGGCTGCGATGTGTGAAGGGACCGGCCTGAATATCTTCGAGAAGGAATTTCCGGACCGAATTTATGATGTCGGTATTGCCGAACAACATGCGGTGACGTTTGCGGCTGGTCTTGCGACGCAGGGCCTCCGCCCGGTGGTGGCCATGTATTCCACTTTCTTGCAGCGGGCGTACGACCAGGTGGTGCACGATGTTGCGACCCAGAATCTTCCGGTGACTTTTTGCATCGATCGCGGCGGGTTAGTGGCGGAAGACGGGACGACGCACCACGGGGCGTTCGATTATGCGTTCCTGCGCCACATGCCGAACATGGTGGTCATGGCGCCGAAGGATGAAAATGAGTTGCAGCATATGCTGAAGACCTGCGTCCAGCATGACGGCCCCGCTTCGGTGCGGTATCCTCGAGGGCTGACCCTGGGCGTGACGATGGATCAGGAACCTAAGGCCTTGCCGATCGGGAAAGGTGAGCTCTTGCAGGAAGGCACAGATGTCGCAATCGTCGCGATCGGTGTGTCGGTCTGGCATGCGGTGACGGCCGCAAAACGGCTTGAAGCAGAAGGTATTTCAACAGCGGTCGTGAATGCGCGTTTTGTGAAGCCGTTGGATCAGGATTTGATCGTTGGGGTCGCGAAGAAAGTTCGCTATGTCGTGACCGTTGAAGAAGGCAGTAGAATGGGCGGGTTCGGTTCAGCAGTACTCGAAGCCCTGTCGGACGGCGGCGTGACGGATGTGAGAACGAAGGTTCTCGGGCTGCCTGATTGGTACATTGAGCAAGGACCACAAGACTTTCTGCGCGAGCGGTATGGGTTGACGGCGGAAGGTATCTATCAGAGCGTGAAGGAATTGATCGGTCAGGCGCAGGCTCCTGCGCGAGAGCAGCGCACGCTTGCCACATTGGCCGATCGGTTGCCGCATGGAGACGAGCAGGGAAGCTAAGCTAAGCTAAGCTAAGCTAAGAGGAAGACAGTAAAGAAGACACGATGCATATTACTAGACGGAAAACCAGGCAGATCACGGTTGGCAAGCTCAAGATCGGCGGAGATGCGCCCGTGTCCGTGCAGTCGATGTGTTCGACTGACACGCGAGATGTCGCAGCGACGATCGCGCAGATCCGCCAGCTAGAGGCTGCCGGTTGTGAAGTGATTCGTGTGGCCGTGCCGGACGACGAAGCGGCGGCAGTGCTGCCCAAGATCAAAGCGGCGATGACTGTGCCGTTGATCGCGGATATTCACTTCGACCATCGGCTGGCATTGAAAGCCGCCGAGGTCGTCGACTGCGTCAGAATCAACCCGGGCAACATCGGCGCCTGGTGGAAAGTCGAAGAGGTCATCAAGGCGGTGAACGAGCGGGGCATTCCCTTGCGCATCGGCGTGAACGGCGGGTCGCTTGAGCGGCCGTTGCTGGATAAGTACGGCTGGCCATCACCCGAAGCCTTGGCCGAATCGGCGCTCAACGCCGTCCATGCGTTAGAAGATGTTGGCTTTACGAATATGAAGGTGTCGTTGAAGGCATCCGATGTGCATCATGCCATTGACGCCTATTGGTTATTTGCCCACCAGTCCGACTATCCTCTGCACATCGGTATTACAGAGGCGGGAACGGCAATGACGGGGGCCGTCAAGTCGACCATGGGGCTTGGATACTTGCTCTCGCAGGGAATCGGCGACACGCTGCGCGTGTCGCTGGCTGCTGATCCGGTTGAAGAAGTCAAAGTAGGGTTCGAGATCTTGAAGTCGCTCGAACTGCGCCACCGAGGGATCAATGTCATCGCCTGCCCAACCTGTGGCCGAGTTGAGATCGATGTGGTGAAGCTGGCCAACGAATTGGAAAAGAAGCTCGGTCATATCACGACTCCGTTGAATGTGTCGGTCCTTGGCTGTGTCGTGAACGGGATTGGCGAGGGGAAGGAAGCGGATATCGGGATTGCCGGCGGTGAAGGCAAAGGCATCCTGTTCAAGAAGGGCAAGCTCGTTCGCAAGGTGCCCATCGAAGAGTTGATGGACACGCTGATTCAAGAGGTCGAGCTGATGGCCAAGGAAAAGGAAGCTGAAGGGAATGGGACGGTCGTGGTCCCTTCGAACGAAGGATGGGAATCGATGAGTTCGCAGTCGGATGAGCCTACCACGCTAGGAAAAGAAATCCCTGTGTTGCCCAACCGCTGATCATCTATCCGTCACGTCTACTCCGCATTTCTGAAATGGCAAGTTGAGATAGAGGAAGAGGGCCCGCTATAATGCGTGCGGGGCGCCGTACCCAAGTGGTTAAGGGAGCAGTCTGCAAAACTGCGATTCGGCGGTTCGAACCCGCCCGGCGCCTCCAAATTGACGACAGGGGATGAGAGTGTTACGATTTGTGCCGTTTCTTGCTCGCAAGTCCAGCTGCGGTTCGCAGTTGCTCACTACACAGACAGCATAAATTAGAAGGAGAGAGAGGAATGGCCGTTCCACTTTCCCAGATGTTTACAGTCACGAAGTACGTGCTCACCCAGAAGATCACCAGGGTGAAGCGGTATCCGCTTGTGTTGATGCTGGAGCCCTTATTTCGTTGTAATTTGGCTTGTGCCGGCTGCGGAAAGATTCAGTACCCGGACCACGTGCTGGATAAGCGGCTGACTCCGGAGCAATGCTGGGCAGCTGCCGAAGAATGTGGAGCCCCGATTGTCAGTATTCCAGGCGGAGAGCCGATGATCCATCCCGAGATGGCATCGATTGTTCGCGGGTTGGTTGCGCAGAAACGGTACGTGTATCTCTGTACCAATGCGATTCTGATGGAACGGAAACTCGATGAGTATGAGCCGTCGAAGTTTCTCACGTTCAGCGTCCACATGGACGGACTAAAAGATGAGCACGATTTGGCGGTGTGCCGTGACGGCGTCTATGACGTCGCGGTGAAGGCCATCAAGGCGGCGTTGAAGCGGGGGCATCGGGTGACCACCAATACGACGCTCTTTGACGATGCCAATCCTGAGCGTGTGCGCAAGTTTTTCGATGCGATGATGGAGCTCGGCGTCGAAGGCATGATGATCTCGCCTGGGTATAGCTATAATAAGGCGCCGGACCAACAGCATTTCTTGAAGCGAGAACGCACAAGGGAATTGTTTTCCCGTATTTTGGGGAGTCCGAAGCAGGGGTGGCAGTTTAATCAGTCACCGCTGTTCTTGGATTTCTTGATGGGGCGTCGGGAGTATGAATGCACGCCTTGGGGCAATCCGACCTATAACGTATTCGGTTGGCAGAAGCCCTGCTACTTACTTCAGGAAGGTTATGCGAAGACATTCCATGAACTGATGGACAGCACGGAATGGGATCACTACGGGACGGGGCGGAATGAGAAATGCGCCGATTGTATGGTGCATTGTGGCTATGAAGCGTCGGCAGTCGAAGATACCTTTGGCACGTTGTCCGGGTTTGGCCGGACTGTGAAGTTAACGATGCTCCCGACTTCGCGATGAACACGATATATTGCATGCTCTTGTGTGCCACCTATGGTACGTCAGGGCCCTTGTCATGACCGATACCAAGAACCATAGTGACGGTGTTGCGGCCTCGCTGGAAGGCCGTGTGTTTCAGCCGGCTTCTTTTGCTGAGCTGGCGGAAGCCGTGGAGCTGGCGTTCGACTATCGTGGCGATGTGACGGTCGTATTGAAGTCGGGGGAGTCGCTCAGCGGATATCTTTTCAATCGCCAGGTCAGTGGTTCCGATTCCTCTCTTGAAGTGTTTCCTTCTGATAGCTCTCCTGCTCGTCGCATCCGGTACGATCAGATCGCCTCCATTGCCTTCACCGGTGAGGACACGGCCACGGGGAAATCCTGGGAAACCTGGATCGCGAAGAAGGATTCTGAGCGACGGGCCGAAGTGGAACGTGTTGCCGCGGACGCACAAGCGCGTGGAATTCTCTAGTCTCTCTGCTTTCTAGCTCTATCTTTTTCCCGCTCGTTCTTCTATACAGACATATCTTAAATAGCCCGCTCCTGGCGCAGGGAATGGGGCTTGCTGGCTTGTTGAATTGGGCTGTCAATTCGTTGACAAAGAGTAGGGGCTATGTTAAAAGGGTCGGCCTCAAAATGGCCTGGCTCATTGCTGATCAGACTTTCTGCTGTGTGGGCCGGATGCAAGAGTTCGGCGACCGAAAAAGGCGTCAGTCCAGAGCTCATGAGGCGTAGACAGATCGCACAGAATGAATCGCGGTGGCGGGAGTGGATCCTGGCCATAGCCATGGTGGGCGGTCTCCCATCGGTCGTTTCTGCAACGCATGAAGCCGACCATCGATTTACAGTCGAAGGCTTTGTATGCGGGACGGATGGGAAGGGCAGCGCAAATATAGACGTGCTCGTGAAAGATACGAGAATCTCCTACGGCCAGATCGTGAAGACCGACGGAGATGGGTACTATAAGGCGGCGTTTCATCTCCATAACGATAATCTTGGCGATCCGTTGCTGGTTGAAGCCAGGGGGGAGCAGCGGGAGCAGAAGATTTCGTTTGACCCGAAGGATCTGGAGGCGGAGCGAAAAGTCCAGGTCAACTTTGGCGCCGGCTGTATACACGATAGGGAACGCGTCCCAATGTGGGTCTACGGAGGGTTGGGAGCCGTTGCTGCAGTAGCCGGTGGGTTCGTGGGGTTGAAGATGATTCGCTCATGGCGGAAGCGGGAACAGAAGCGAGGGACGTCTCAGGGCAAGCGTAAGAAATAGCCGAAGCGATCCGTGGGGCGGATTATGTGTCCCGCTGGATTAGTGGGTTGATGTTGGTAGGGGGTACGAGTGGCGTTAGAGGACTCGTTGGGATCAGCGCTTTTGCAGGGGAGATTATCCTCCCGGTGAAAGCGTTTTTTTTCGTCTTGGTGCGAAAGTGAAACGTTATCGATGTGGTTGCGAAAAAAGGAGTAGGGAACAGATATGAAACAGATGAAATTTGCGCAGTTAGCGGTGGTGTTGGGAGCGGGGCTCTTTCTGGCGGCGTGCGGTGGTGGAGAGAGTGAGGGGCCGGTCGTTCCGCCGCCTCCAGCGCCTGCCGAGTATGCAGATAAACATATGCCTGCCGGTTGGTGGACTGATGCCGCCAAGTTGGAAGAGGGGCGGAAGCTTTTCATCGGCGACACGAACCCCGATGTGAATTGCGCGAGTTGCCATGGCAAGGACGGCAAGCCGGTCAAGGCTGGCGCCCGTGACTTCCGTAAGGGCGATCGGATGGGCCTCTATTCAGATTCCGTGTGGTTCTGGAGAATTTCAGAAGGGGTGCCCAATACGAAGATGAAGGCCTGGAAGAGCAAGCTGTCGGATGAAGATCGCTGGAAGCTCGTCTTGTTTGAGCGGAACTTTGGGTTAGCCGGTAAAGCTTGGGACACCGAGAAGAAGTCCTGGGTTGATGCGGCGGGCGTGTCGGCTGCTCCTGCGGCTCCGGCCGCGGCTCCCGCAGCGGCACCAGCTGCAGCTCCCGCTGCTCCGGCACCGGCAGGCAAGTAAGCTGATATCAATCTAGTGAGGAGGGGCGGCGAAACATCATGAAAACGTGGCAGCGCAGTCTCATGGCGGCATTCGCGCTTCTGGCGTTGTTCGGAGGCGTGGCGTATGCCCAAGCTCCTGGCGCGTCACCCGTGGAGTTCCCTTATACGGGGAATCGGACCGCGGTATGGATCGTCGCCCAGCTTCACATCCTGTTTGCGGGATTCATTCTCGGTGCCCCAATCTTTGTCGTGATCTCGGAATGGTTGGGGTATCGAAAGCAGGATCCACGGTACGATCGTTTAGCCAAAGAGGTCACGAAGGTTACGGTCATTCTCTACAGCATGACCGCCCTCACCGGGGGCCTCTTTATATTCGTGCTGCTCGCGACCTACCCACAGTTCACGACGTGGCTGATCAATCACTTCTATCTGCTATTCGCGGTGATCTACCCGTTGCTGTTCATCAGCGAGACCATCTTGCTGTACATGTATTTCTACACCTGGGATTCCTGGAAGGGCGAAAAGAAGGCCCGTCATATCGCCCTTGGGGTGCTCTTGAATTTGATCGGCACGATCACGCTGTTCGTCATCGATGGTCCGACCTCGTTTATGAATACGCCGGTGAAGGCCGAGGGTATCTCGCCGCAAGAGTTCCTCGCGACCGCGAGTTTGTGGGACAAGATCTTCAACTATAGCTGGATGCCGCTCAATCTCCACCGCCTCGTCGGTAACGTGACGTTCGGCGGGTTTGTCGCCGGTCTGATCGCCGCCTACATGTTCATGGGAGCGAAGAAGGACGAGGAGCGAGCCTACTACGATTGGATGGGATTTGTCGGCAACCTGATCGGTGTGGGCGCGTTGCTGTTCCTGCCGTTCATGGGCTATCTGTTGGCCTACGAGCTCTGCGATTACGATGCGTCGATCTGTCCGTATATGATGGCCGACCAGCTCTCGATGTTTTTCGAAATGCAGGGCGCGATGATCGGCCTCATCTTCCTGGCGAGTAATTACTATATCTGGCTCAGCATGAAGCGGATCGAGGGAGTCGAAAAGGTTCGGATGACGATCCTGGCTCCTGTCGTGATGGTCTTGCTGCCCTTAGTGATGACCAAGGTGATGACGGATTATCCGGTTCCTGATCCGACCTCGCTGGCCTTCCTGCTTCCGCTGTTGTTGGCCCCGTTCACCGTAGGCCGGTTCATCCCGCTGACGGTATCTGCGCGGACCGTGATCAAGGTCGGATTCTTGATGGTCGTCGTCGGCGATGCTATCTGGCTCACGCCCCATGGCTTCGTGCCGACAGGGGCCAAGCTGGTGGCGGAGTTGGAGTTGCCGTCAGATTGGAACTTCCTGGCGTTGATGCCGGCGAAGAATTCAGCCGCATTTACGTTGGTCTTCGTCACGGTCGTCAATTACGTCATTTATAACCGGGCCATCAGTCAGGGCACGATTGTTTGGGGCAAGATCGATTTTGCCTCCCAGTTTGTCTTGATCTTCCTGGCCTTCAGCGCAATTTGGACGATGGGTCTGATGGGTGCGGTTCGCTCGTTGCTGCGGAAGTATTACCACACCTACAATCTGTTGCCGGACTTCACCGCGGAATCCTTCACGCCGACGTTGTCCTATTCCGCCTGGTGGATTACCGGGATTACAGTCGTCTTTTACGCCGTCGTCAGTTTCGCGATTATCGTGACCCTTCGGCCTTCCGATTCGAAGGGGCATGCACCTGAGGGTAGTCCAGTCCCTGCCGGGAGTAAGTAACCAGGGTGCGGAACGCCTACTGAAGGAAAGAGGATCTGTATGGGGAATGTGATTAAGAAGCTGATGATCGGTTTGGTGGTGGGCGGCGCACTGGTCGGTGCGACGCGAGCCCTCGAGTTCCCTGTCATCTTCCAGATGATGTTCTTCGCATATGCGATGCTGGGAGCGGTCGTGTTCATGATCCTGGATGCGCCGGCACTTACTCCGATGAGCGGACTGAAGTCCGTCATCGTGTTGGTGGTGTTCTATATCGTGCTCTGCACGGTGTACATTTCCGGTGCCTCGATGTGGCCGCAGTACGATCCGGAAGATGAGAAGGGAAAGATCGCCAAGATCTTGAAGCCCAAGTTTGCAGCGACTCAACAGGGGAAAGCTGAGGAGTTGATCGCGCGGGCGAAGGCCCTCGATGAGCAAGTAAAAGCCTTAACGGTGCGCCTCAAGGCAGTAGGTGGAGACCAGGCGACAAAAGACCAGCCGGCTGGAGCTTCCGGATCGACCCCGGCAACATCCGGTGCGGCAACCGGAGATTTCATGAAGCTGGGTGAGGAGCAGTGGCAATTACAGGAATGTTATAACTGCCACAAGTTGAAGGGGGAAGGCGGGAAGAAGCGCGGCCCTGAACTCGATAACATCGCCACCTATCTCTCTGTCGACGACATCAAGCAGAAGATCCTCGATCCCAAGAGTTTCATGGCGGAAGGATTCGAGAAGGAGTACGAGAAGGGCAAGATGCCGGACAAGTACAAGGACTTGATGGAGGAGAAGGACGTCGTGGCGCTCGCCTCCTGGCTCGGGACATTCAAGAATACATCGGTGAATACGCCAAAGCCGATTAAGAAGAAGTAGCATGCAGCCTAAACTGAAATCCAAAGTCCGCTGTGCGGATCAAGAAGTCGGTGACGTGACGAAGATCATCATGGATCCGCTGACCCGTGAGATCAGCCATCTCGTGGTGTCGTTGAACGGTGCGGGCGAGCGGCAAGTCGCGATGGGCCTGGTGCAGACCGTCACGGACGAGGTGGTGCAGCTGCGGTCGTCTGCCTCTGAAGTGAGTGCATTGCCGCCGTTCAAGCGTGATGAGTATGTCACGCTGCATGAGGTGGAGATTCCGCACATTGAAGACCATCTTCATGTCTCGCCTGGTGAAGTCCTGGTGCCGTTTCCCGAGTTGGAGAAGAGCGTCAAGCGGCGGACTTTCTTTGCAAACCTGACCCACGTGATCGGATTGTTTATTGGATTGCCGTTGGCCTTCCCCGTATTGAAGTACTTGATGAAGCCGATGTATGCCCCGTTCGACAACGGATGGCTCAAGATCGGTAACATCGGGAAGATCAAGGCAGACGATGCGGGGACGCAGTTCAAGTTCAAGCGCAAGGTCAAAGAGGCCTATCTGCCTGAAGCCGAGATCGAGAAGAATGTGTGGATCTTAAAAGCGACGCCGGCAGTCCTCGAAAAGGTATACCAGGGAAAAGATATGGAGTTCCGGGACGGCACCGGAAAGACGATCTGGACCAATAAGAAGGACGTGCCCTACATCGCCTTTTCAGGTAAATGTCCTCACCTTGGATGTGGATTTAAATGGCGGCAGCATAAAGTGCTGGGACAAGTCTTCTTGTGTCCCTGCCATTTAAGCATCTATGATGCGGCCGGCACGGTCTTGGACGGTCCTGCTCCCCGTCCCCTCGACCCATTGCCTATCCAGGTGTCCGCGAGCGGTGAGGTGCAAATTATCGATATGGAATTCAAAGCCGGGACGAAGTCCCAAACGCGGATTGTCTAGATGAGCCACACCCCTTCTCCTAGCGCACCAACCACGATCCTTGAAAAAGTGATCGATTTTGTCGATGAACGGGTCGGCCTGAAGCTCCTGGCCGCCAAGATGCTCAATGAGCCGGTCCCTGGCGGCTCTCGTTGGGCCTATGTCTTCGGGTCGGTGCTGTTGTTTATCTTCATCATGCAGGCGGTCACGGGCGTGCTGCTGATGTTCTACTACGTCCCCACCGCCGACCATGCCTACGCCAGTACCCAATACATTCTGCATGACGTGGACTACGGCTGGTTCCTGCTGAGCTACCATTTCTGGGGTTCCACGGCCATGGTGGTCTGTGTGTTTGCGCATATTTCCCAAGTCTTTCTCTGGGGCGCCTACAAGAAACCCCGTGAGCTGGTCTGGCTGGTCGGGCTCGGTCTCTTCGGTATCGTCATGGGGTTCGGTTTCACTGGTTATTTGCTGCCGTGGGATCAGCGAGCCTATTGGGCCACGACGGTCGGTGTAGAAATTCTCGACAAGACGCCGCTGCTCGGCGACTTCATGGCGCGATTCCTCAAGGGAGGCGCAACTCCCGGCCAAATGACGCTGAGCCGGTTCTTCGTCATCCACGTGATGGTGCTCCCTGCAGCCCTGATGGGGCTGGCCGGGCTGCATTTGTTCCTCTTTAGATCGGCCGGACCGGCTGGTCCATTCCGGGGCACTCCGGAAGAACTGAAGGCGAAGACCGACTACTTTTTCCCACGGCAGATTTGGAAAGACATCGTCGGCATGGCGGCGGTTTTTGCCTGTATCTGCGCCTTGGCCTTCTGGGAGCCTGTGGTCTTATTGGAAGAGGCGACGCCTGATCCGGGCGATTATCATCCGGAGCCGGAGTGGTACTTCCTCTTCCTGTTCCAGTTGCTGCGACTTAAGATGTTCTCGGGCGAGATGGGCCAAATGCTCGGCGCCATGGTGTTGCCGGGAGCGTTTATGGCGCTGTTAGCCGCCTTGCCCTTCTTCGACCGCGATCCCGAACGGAATATTTTCAAGCGCCCCATCGCCCTGATCGGATGGGTGGTGGTCATGGCTGCGATCTTGATCTTCACGATCTCTGCCATTATCAACCGAGAGTTTTTGGACTAGCGGCCTCTCGCAGAACGGACTCTGTTTGTTATGAGCGACGAACGCGAATCAATGTCTCCTACGAAGCTCGGGTTCGGCATTCTTTGGCCTGCCTTCTGGACCGGCTTGCCGATCAAGCTTGCCTTCGTCCTGCTCTTTCTAGCGCTGGGGATGGTGCATTTTGAAACGAGAATAGGTCTCGCATTCCTGATGCTGCTGACGAGCCCGGTCACCGTCTTTGCGCTTCCGACGATTACGCTGGGATTGGAATCCCATCTCGGTGAAGGCGTCGGCATTGCGTTGCTGTTTTTGTTGTCGATCCCGATCGACATCTGGGCGCTCGGGGTTGTGGGGCGGACATTTTTCCTCGAACGGCTGCGGCGTGAACCGCCAGAGGGATTGGGGCTGACGCTCTGGTGGAAATGTGCATTGGTCGGGGGGATCTTCTTGCCGATCCTCTGGATCGCAGTGAGCGCGACCACCGAAAACGCCATTGCGATCAGCCATTCGTTATTCGAAATGGAGATGCTGAAGGGCGTTCCCGTCGCGGAGAAAATCAGCATAGAACTGACTTTGTGGGGCGGGGTGGCCTCAGGGGTTTTGATCGCATTGTTAGTCGTCGGCCTTTCGCTGGTCGGACGGATGATTCGTGGCACGGTGGAGTCGGCTGGGCCTGCGTCGGAAAACTATCAAGGGTTGATTACTCGCTGGGACCTGATGCGGGTGCCGGCGGATCAAGGATTGATGCTGACGGCCTTGACCGGCGGGGCCGTGATCCTGTCGCTCCTTTTCTGGTCTTCCCTCCCGGTATTCACGCCACACCCGCACGACTGTTGTAAAAAGCCCGAAGTCAAAGCCGTCCCTGCGTTTAAACCGCTTGAGACGCTCAATAAAGATGAGAAGATGCTGGCGCAGCTGACAGCGCAGGTTGAGTTGCTGGAGAAACAGCAGGCGGAAGCCGAACTGGAAAAAGACAAGAGTAAGGGCAAGGCAGGCAAAGATGCAGTGAAAGCGCCGGCGGCAACCGCACCGGCTCCGCCTGCCGCCAAGAAACCGTAACGTGGGAGATGATGAGGTGAGGGGCATGCAACAACAGGGTGGATGGATTCAGAGACTTCTCCAGGCCGGCCGCGGTCATGGGGGGATGTTCTCAGCGCTGTTGTGGGCCGTGGGCCTGCTCAGCCTTCCCGCGCTGGCCTTTGGCGCAGATGTCGCACCGGCCGCCGCGACCGAGTATCGCGACATTCCCTACATCGGCAGCCGCAACCTCGTCTGGGTTGTCGCGCAGTTGCATTTGCTGCTCGCAGGGTTCGTCTTGGGTGTTCCGATTTTCGCCTGGTTGTGCGAAGTCGTGGCCTGGAAGACGGGCGAAAAGCGCTATGACAAACTTGCGAAAGAGTTCACCAAGCTCCTGACATCCGCCTATGCCACGACGGCGCTCTTCGGCGGCATTCTCTTGTTCCTGCTGATCTCGTTCTATCCCAAGTTGATGAACTATCTGACGGATATTTTCTTCCCGTCTTTCATCGTCTATTGTCTCCTCTTCCTGGTGGAGACCGCCACGCTGTATCTCTATTGGTATGGCTGGGATGCGATGCAAGACGGCCACAAGAAGACGTTCCACATTTTCCTCGGCTTCATGCTGAACTTCTTCGCGTTCTTCATCATGATTGTGCCGAACTCCTGGGCGACCTTCCAGGCCAGTCCGGTTGTGCTCGCCGAAGGCTCCGATATCGCCAGGGCCTGGGCTGCGACCTGGAATCCAACCTGGTGGCCGGTAAACATTCACCGTTTGATTGCGAACGTGGTGCTGGGCGGTTACATCTGCGGCGCCTACGCCGGGATTCGCTATCTCTCTGCCAGAAACGCAGAAGAGCGCGATCACTACGATTGGATGGGCTACGTCGGAAATTTCATCGGGGTGTTCGGTCTCTTGCCGCTTCCCTTTGCCGGCTACTGGCTCATGCGCGAAATTTATCAGTACAACCAGCAGATGGGCATTACGCTGATGGGAGGCTTCCTCTCCTGGCTGTTCATTCTGCAGGCCATGCTCATCGGAGTGCTGTTTCTCGGATCGAACTATTATTTCTGGCTGGGAATCACCTATCGTATTCCAGGCTCTGAGTTGAAGTATCGGAAGTCGATGTTGTCGATGTTGATTATCCTGCTGCTCTGCCTCGGCGTCTGGATGACGCCCCACTCGCTCGTGGCGAGTTTGGAAGAAGCGAGAAAAATGGGAGGAACCCACCATCCGCTGCTTGGCGTGTTCGGCGTCATGTCGGCGAAGATGACGGTCTCGAACCTCATGATTCTCGTCACGTTCATGAGCTTTATCATGTATTGGCGCGCGGGCAAGGAAGAGACCGCCGGATGGGCAAAGGCCGCGAAAGCGCTGATGAGTGCGTTGCTGGTCCTCGCTGGTATCGCGGTCGTCGTCCTGGGCGTCTGGGGCTACTTTGTGCCGGCCATTATTCGGATCAATTACTTCTCAACGTCTCAGGTCATGATCGTGCTCTTCGTCATGTTGACGATCACGCCATTAACCGCGCTGCTGCTGAAGAGCGCGAAGACCACGACGGAAATGGTCTGGGGCAAGATGCCTCCGCGGGCCGGGTACGCGCTGGTCCTCAATGCGATCATGGTCATCCTCCTGATGACATTGATGGGATATGCCAGGTCGTCATCGCGCGTCCATTGGCATGTGTATGGTGTGCTTCGGGATTCCTCGCAATATGCATTTTCACCGGCGCTGGGTTATGCAGCCGGGATTATGGCCTTGAACACCTTCTTGTTCTGCATGATTGTCGCGTTCATCTTCTGGGTAGCCACGATGAGCGATAAGGCGAAGGCATCGCACAGTTAAGTAAGGCGATCGATTTCGCAAGAGGAGTCTTATGAGCGAAGTTGTCAAATTGCAGTTGATTGGGCTGACGGTAGTCGGATGCGGGGCTCTGATCCTCCTCCTGGTCCGCGCCCAATTCGTGCGGGTCATTGGATTTGTCGCGATCGTACTCGGTCTCTTTACGCTCGTCGCCTTGTCGGTGCCGCAGATGGCGTCGTTGCCCCCGGTGGAAGAGAAGTTCGACATCGCCACGGTCAAAACGCCGACCGATATGGCGACCATCGGACAGAAGATTTTCTTCAGCAAGGGCCAATGCGCGCTCTGCCATACCATCGGCCCGAGCGAGTCCGCCCGATGCCCTGATCTCAAGGGAATCGGGGCCAAGTTGAGCCGTGAATTTCTGTTTGAAAGCTTGACGCAACCGCAGGCCTATATCTATCTCGACTACCGCCATGGCGGCCAGCCGAAGGAATATCCAGCCAGGATGCCCTACATCAATAAGAACCCGATCGGGCTTTCCAAAAATGAAATTCTATCGGTCATCGCATTCCTGCAACAGATGAGCGGGGAGCCGATTTCCGTGAATGTGGCTGAACTCGAAGTGCCGGGACAGGCGCCTGCCGCTCCGGTGAAGGTCGCTCAATCCGGTCCAGTGGCCGTGGCGCAAGCGCACTGAGGAGGAACGTATGGGGGGCTCGTTGCTTAAGCCGGTCATATTGATTGGGATCGTCTATGCGATCTTGAAGTTTGTGGTGCCCAATATCCCTGGTTCGGCGCCGCTGCCGGCCAGTCTCATCTTTCTGTATCTGATGTTGACGACATCGGGCATTGTCATTTTCGCCACGTTGAGCGGAGAGTCGAAGGATGCGTTCTGGAATCCGATTCAACGGTTTCTGACAGGAGAGAATATCGGCGGGTTACAAGTATTGCGGTACGGCGTGCTGCTGCTGTTTCCCTTGATGGTCGGCTGGCAAACCTATAGCAGCACCGCAACCAGCGATGCGCCGCCATCGGAAAACCGAACGATTCACCCGGCTCCGCCAGGGGAATACACCGGCTTGTCGAATCCCGTTCCCAAGACACCGGACACCATCCAGCAGGGGAAGGGCTTCTATGCCGCGTTCTGCTCTCCTTGCCATGGTGGAAACTTCGATGGGAAGGGGCCGGCAGCCAGAGGATTCAATCCTCCCCCCGCCAACTTCTCCGATCCGACGACCATCGCCATGCTGCAAGAGAGCTATCTCTTCTGGCGCATCAAGAAGGGTGGCGTCGGTCTCCCGATTGAAGGCATGCCATGGAAGTCCGCGATGCCTCGCTGGGAAGTCGAGCTTCCTGACGAATGGATCTGGAAAATTATCATGGGCGAGTACGATGGCGCGCATCAAGCGCCGAGGACCTGGGAGTAGACGGGAGTAGGCGTGCCTGCCTTCTGTGCTCGCACACCGCGCACGTTGAGAAGGTGACCGGTGAATGCGCGCAGTGGAAGGCCCACCGCTGCACCCTCTGAGACGTGAGTAGAGAGAGGACGGAACTTATGACACAGAGACTGAACTACATCGTTCCGACGGTTGCGGTCGGTGCATGGCTTGCCATGGGATTGCTGGCTGTGCAGCCTGGCTCTGCCGAGGAAAAGTCCGCGGCCACCGTTCAGGCTGAATCAACCTTGCAAAGTGTTTCGGTCAGCGCCCCGATGGTGAAGGGCGCTCTGCCGGTCGATGACCCGAATGCGGCGGTGTGGAGCAGCGCCACGCTGGCGCGATTCCCGATGTCGCCGCAAGTCCATTGGCCGAACCGTATTTTGGAAGCGACGGTCAGAGACCTGAACGTGCGTGCCTTACATGACGGAACGAACGTCGCCATTCTCTTAGAGTATACGGACCCAACGGAAGATCCGGACGATGCCGCGGCGATTGAGTTTATGGTGGGCGACAAGAAAGCTCACTTTGCGCATGGCCAGCCGATGGCGCAGGTGGAAGGCGGCCCGGTCAATATCTGGTTCTGGAAGAACAAAGACGGCAAAGCGCTGGACATGAATGCCAAGGGTTTTGGCACGCTGAAAGTTCAGACGCATCAGGACGTGAAGGCCAAAGGCGCCTACGCGAACGGAACCTGGAAGGTGGTCTTTACGAGGCCCCTCGCCACGGAACATCCGGATGAAGATACGCAGATCGCCACAGGCGGATTCATCAATATCTCCTTTGCCGTCTGGGACGGTAAGAAGGACGCGAGCGGCGAACTGAAGGAGAAGGGCTCACAAAAGGCGGTCTCCTCCTGGTGGTATTTCCGCGCAGAGGCACCGCCGGATTATTCCGGTTATTACTATGCGCTCCTCGCCGTGGGCTTGGCTCTCGGATTTCAGTTCGTACTGATCCGCAAGCTAAAGAAAGGGCAATCAGCATGAAGGCGGCTCGCCTACAAGTATTAGGAATGGTGGGGGGACTGGTTGGCGTCTGGGCCATGGTGATCGGGGGCTGTGCCAACGAGCAGCAGCAGAAGGGCAAGGAACTCTACAGTCACTACTGCATGCATTGTCACGGCGAGAACGGCCGCCAGAACGAGGGCTTCAATTGGTCCTCGATGCCGGATCCGAAGCCGAAAGATTTGTCGAACAAGTCGGAGATGGGAACCTTCAAGGACGAAGACATTTTCAATACTGTCTCACGCGACATGAAAGATACGAGTCCCGGTGGCGACAAGATCGGCGACGACGATTTCGCCGTGCCGACCATGCCGACCTTCAAGTACACCCTCTCCGAGGATGAAATCTGGGCCATCGTGGGTTATGTCCGAGGCCTCCACGGCATGAAGCTGGAGTTTAAAGTCGAGGAACGGAAGAACGAGTTAGCTGCGCTGCTCCAAACGGCCCAAGGCAAGTCCGATCAGGCCAAGCAGGCCTATGACGCCGCGGAGAAGAAGGCGAGCGACGAAGCGGAGAAGAAGAGCGCAGAATTGAAGAAAGACGTCGATGCCGACGAATCCTCCTATGCCAAGGAATTGGCTGCCATGGTGCAGGCCAAAAAAGAACTCGACGCGGCCCAGGCTGCGCTGAATAACTTCTCCACGAGACCAGGCAAAGGCCTGAATATCGCCCGCCCGGATCTCACGACGAAGCCCGAGCAGGTTGCCGAATTGGTCGAATTGGGCAAGCGGCTCTATTCGAATAAGTATGGCTGCAACGGTTGCCATAGTCTCGGTGAAGAGGGTGGCAAAGTGGGGCCGGCACTCGACCGAGCAGGATTCAGATTGAATGGGACCTGGATCTATCGGTGGGTCAAGAACCCGCAGGCCATGAAAGCCGAAACCAGGATGCCGGCACTCGGGTTGAGCGATGCCGATGCCAAAGCCGTGACGATGTACCTCGGGACCTTGCGTGCGCCGAAGCCGGATGCTCCGATCGAAAAGCCGGCAGGCTGATCGTGGTCGACCACAAGATGCTCAAAAAGGCTGTCTAGAAAGGCCGCAGCGAGTGAAGTCCTGAGGCGTACCCGTAGGGTACGTTGAGGGGCTGAGCGAAGCGAGAACGACGCTAGCGGACTTTTTCAGCATTCTTGTTAGAGCAGAAATCCCGCGACCATTGCAGCCCCAATAGCGGCTCCTACCCACACATGTTGTTGAAACATGCGGAAGGCGATAGGGGCCGGTATGGCCCCTCTGAGCTGCAGGGCTTGCCTCCCACACCACATTCCCATGGCCATGAGCAGGGCATAGTAGACCCAGCCGATGTGGGCCAGCCAGCCTGCGAGTCCCAATAGCAGCAGCATCGCGCCGAAGGCCGTGCCGACGGCGATCCACGTGGACGAACCGAACAACAACGCCGAGGATTTCACGCCGATTCGGCGATCGTCCACGACATCTTGCAAGGCGTAGATCGTATCGTACCCGATTGCCCAGCAGACCGTCGCCGCGAAGAGGCACCAGGCAGGCCCTTCAATCGTTCCTCGCGAGGCGGCCCAGGCCATGACTGTGCCCCAGCCGAAGGCGATCCCCAGCATGGCTTGCGGCACGTGAATGACACGTTTCGCAAAGGGGTAGAGGGCGGCTAACAGGACGGCAATGGGGCTTAAGAGGATCGTGAAGGGGTCGAGCAGTAACACGAGTATGCCGGCTAAGGAGAGAAAGAGGGCGAGGACCAGCAGGGCATGGGCGACGCTCAGTTCACCGGACGCGAGGGGCCGTATCAACGTGCGCGCTACGTGCCGGTCGAAAGACCGATCGGCCAGATCGTTCAGCACCACTCCGGCACTGCGCATCACGAAGGAGCCGGCCACAAAAATCGCGAATAACCGGAGCGGAGGCAGACCGCGAGCCGCCAAGACTAGCGACCAGAGCGTGGGGAACATGAGCAGCCAGGTCCCGGTTTGGTTCTGGAGGCGAACGAGTCTGGTGATGGCCGACCAGGAGAGCCGTGGCGTTAACAGGGACGATTCCGGTGCCGATGAAGAAGATTCGGTCATGCGGGAGAACTTAGCCGAGGGGGGTGGGGCTGTCAACGAGGGGGGGAGGGAGTGGCCAGGTGCCCTTCTTGCTCGCAGAACGCGCACGATGAAACTGTGCTCGTTCGATGCGCGCAGTCAAGGGCAACCTTGGCCACTCCCTTGATGAGAGGCGATGAGATTGAAAGACTCTCGCCAGGTTACGGGCAGGCTTCGGCGAGCCAGTAGCTGGTTGTGCTGATTGGATGCTTTTCTGTATAAGAATGATGGTGCAAGTCATTGATTCCGCGCATTCCTCCTTTCTGTTTCGCACAGCCTCATGGGTTGTCGCAGGACTTTGTGTTGGGGCGTTGACGAGCTGCGGGCTCTTCTCCAGCCGAAACGGCGAGACGATCGGCTATTATCTCCCCTTGACCGTCCAGCTTCGTTCTGATCCCAGTATCGCTGCGTCGCAGCTCACCTATCAGGATGCTTGTGGCCAGCAGCAATCCTTGCCGCTGGGCGGTCCTTTGCAAGAACAGCTCACACGAAAAACAGGCCGCGTCTTTGAAAAAGTGCTGACGGGTTCGACCGTATCCTCCGCGATCGCGGACGGGTATGTCGATGCATCGATCGGTCTGGCCCATGTCGATCTGGCGATCGTTCGAAAGGCCGACAAGAGTTATCCTGCGATGGTCTCTGTGGGATTGGATTTTGCCTATACGTCTGCAGACGGGACGGTCCTCTATAGCAAGAAGATTCAAAGCATCGGACGTGGAGAGGTGGAAGTCAGCGCCTCCTCCTGTGACGTGAAGGGGCTCGAGAAGATTGCCCAGGAGGCCTTGAGCCTCGTTACAGACGGGATGGCCAAGCAACTCGGGACATCGACGAAGATTGTCGATGCCGCTGAAGCCCGCAAGGCTGGTGGCGCGAAGGTGACGGTGGCGACCGTCCCGCCTCCCTCTCCGATTGCAACCGGGGGAGTACCTGCTACGGTGAAGCAGCCCGTCGCGCCGCAGTCGGCGGCAGCGGTGCCGGCGCCGGTTCAAACGGATGAGCCGGCTACGATCATATTTCGTGCGATTGTTCGCGATGAAAATCGCAATCAGGTGCTGCATGCCGGTGAAGCCATCGCGATCGAAATCGAAGTGAAAAACGAAGGGCCGGGGATGGCACGGGCCATGGAGCTGTCGGTGACCGCGACGCCACCCTTAGTCGAGCAGATTCCCGGTCTGATCTCCGTCGGCGATCTGCAGCCAGGCGAAGTCAAACGCCTGACGTTGGACGGCAAAGTCGGCGAGGTCACAGCCGCCGTGCAGGCGGAGCTCACGCTGATGTTGCGGGCCGGAGCTCCCTCGGTCCAGCTGCCCTCTGCCAAAAAGTTTCTCGTGGCGATGAAGCCTGCCTCTGCGCCGGGGGCTCAGTCTCTGCCGGTCGATGTCGATCAGCTGCCGAAACGGACAGGTTTGCTCAAACAACCGAAGGCTGTCGGTCTCGTTGTCGGCGTGGGGCAGTTCCGTGAGAGCAGCATCGCCCGGGTCAAGTATGCGACGCGGGATGCGGAGCAGGCCGCCACCTACCTGAGATCGATCGGAGGGATTCCTCACGCGCGCGTGCGTACGCTGCTCGATAGTCATGCCCTCAAGAGCGACCTGGCCGAAGCCCTGGAGGAATGGCTGCCTAAACTGGTCGATCCCACCACCGTGGTCTATATTTCGGTCACGGGCCGGGGAGTGGTCGATCCGATTACCGGCGCTGTGTCGATGCTGTTGTTCGACAGTATGGCCACAACCGGGACACGCCTCTATTCGCTGCGCCGGCTGCAGGAATCCTTGGAGAAGTTGCCGATTCAGCGGGCCCTGGTGATGCTCGACCTCTCGCTTGAGTCGGCGTCCGGCACGGAGTCGGCAGCCATGGCCGTTCCCCTGTGGGGCCAGGAGGGGGTGGTCAAAGACAAGATCATGTGGATGATCGGCAACCGGGGACTTCAAGAATCCCATAGTTATGACCCGGGCCAACATGGGCTGTTTGCCTATCAATGGCTCAAGGGCCTGGGCGGGGCCGCAGATCTCGATAAGGACGGGACGATCCTGGCAGGCGAACTCTGCGCCTATACCAAGGGGCAGGTCCTCAAGATATCTCAAGAGCAGTACGGCAAGGAGCAGGAGCCCCTCTGTCTTCCAGGGCCTGGCCAGGGGGCCATGGTCAGGCTGCAGCCTCTGGCTCGGTTCAAATAACGGCCATGAAAGGTCGAATTTCTCGCCTATCGTCTGTCGTTGAACGAAAAACCTCTTGAGGCTGAGAAAAAACCCGTGTAAGTTGTGGCTTCTCTCGCGAGGGCCGGCGTAGCTCAGTTGGTAGAGCAGCTGTTTCGTAAACAGCAGGTCGTCCGTTCAATCCGGATCGCCGGCTCCACACCTCGCGTTCGTATGTCATGGCGATCGATCACAACTCGGCTGATTGGTACGTGGTCCGTCGATGCGTCACCTCTTGTGAGCCGATATCTCTCCCTATGAAAATAGGAATTCAGGCATTCACGTTGCTCTGCGGTCTGCTGCTGTCAGGCTGCCTCTCCCCCATTACGCTGAATCGAGCTGTGACGGCCTATGATCAGGCGGTCACAGATGCCATCTCAAAGCAGTTGCTCATCAACATCGCTCGCGCCCATCAGCATCAACCGATTCACTTCACCGGCGTCTCGAACATCGCCGCGACGTTCGACTTTCGTGTCAGCGCCGGCGCCACTCCGGCCCTGACGGGAGAGTCCAGCAAAGCGCTCATGCCGATCTTCGGCGGCAGCGTGGCGGAAAACCCCACGATCAGTATCGTGCCGATCGAAGGGGAAGAATTCACCAAGCGGCTTTTGACCCCCTTTCAGGAAACCAAGTTCACGCTCTTGCTCCGGCAGCGATTCGACATCGATCTGTTGCTCAGGCTGATGGCGCAGGAATTGCGGATTGCAGAGAATGGCCAGGAAGTCGCCTATCGCAATACGCCGGCCGATCGGCCTGGCTACGAGATGTTCCGTCGCGTGGTGACGCATCTTTCGGCCATTCAAGACCAGAACCAGCTCTATGCCGAACCGCTCGTCTACAATCGGACCTGGACGATTCCCGCCAACTCCGTCACAGCCGAAGGCTTCCAATCGTTACAAAAAGAATATCTCGTGACCTACAGCCAGAAAGACAATACCTACACCATTCGAAAACAAATCACGGGACGCATTCTTATCACCAACTATGACCCCGACACGCTCTCACCGGAGGAACGGGCCCGGTTGATCGACGAAACGGAAGAAGGGCACCTCAACGATGTCTCTTTCGACATCCGTCCGGGGCACGTGGGCGGGGAATATCCCATCAAGGGAGATTTCCGGCTGAGAAGCTTCAATACCATTCTCAACTTTCTCGGCCGATCGCTGGGAGAAGACCCAGAATATCCCGTCGAGAAAGATTCTCGGACCCCCGAGGTTCACGAAAATCCCGTCCATACCATGGAACTTTTGTTGACGGATGGCGCTCCCTCGGATGCCGACCTGTCGATTCAGTCCCACGGAAAATATTACGCGGTGAACACGACGGGGCCATTGGCGCGCTGGAATCGCGAGGCTTTCCAATTGTTATACCTCCTGTTCCAAATGACCGTCAGCGAGGTGCCGCGCGTCGGCGTGCCGAGTATCACCATTGCGAAATAATGTCGTCACCACGTTGGGCAACAGCCTGGGCTGATTACAGAGGGCTCCCGGCTGGTTCCTGCCACAGTGCGGGAACGCCGAAATACCCATTCAGAACGTTTCTTCCTCTGCCATCACCACATAGCGGAGCGGTCCGCCTGGGCTGATTGCATCGAAGGGATAACAGGTCACCAGCGCGAGTTGCGGCGCGTCTGTGTCCTGCCGGATCGACGCGGTGGCCACATCCACGACGGCCCTGCTTCTGACGCGATACCGATGCGGCTGTTGGTTCTTGGTCGAGAGCATAATCTCGTCGCCTACCTTCAATCGCTGCAAAAATCGAAAATGCGTATCGCGATGGCCGGTGAGAATTGTCGTCCCTCTCGAACCGGGAGCGGCGCTCGATTCCAAATAGCCTGGTCCAAATGCCAGGGTTCGCCCGTAGGCGCCGTTCAACACAATGAGATCGATATCCTTCGATGGAACCGTGAGCCGGGCCAGAGGCCAGGTATCGGCCCAGGGCCAGGGTGTCACATGTTCTTGGCCTGCTACCGTACCGGCCCAAGCCCGTTGCAACAGGACTTGGGCCAGTTCAGCCTTGAGGTAGATCCAAGCGCCGTTTCCCGTCTGCCACAGACCGAGCAGGACCAAGGCGAGAGCCAGGAGAGGCATCGCCTTGATCTTGATGCCTGGTCCAATCACGCGACCACTTTCTGTCGTTGCCAGAGCAGGCCCGCTATCGCCAGCAACAACAGCCCGAACAGTAATTGGATCTGTCCACTCGTCCCGGTTTTCGGCAGGCCGAGCATCGCCTGAGAATCCTGTCCATCCGGTAGATTGGTCTTCATCGCATGGCCGATCAGGCTCTTGTCGATGGGACGAACCGGTGTGACGTCGACCGCGACCAGGCTGCTGTACTGGCTCACAAGATGATGGGGCAGCGCCACATCGAGCACCGCCTGGCGTAGGGTTGCATCATCCTGGCCGGAGCGTTCGTGATCCATCAGCGCGGCGATCTTCTGCCTCGCCCAATAGACCGACAGCCCCTCGCGCGATGGGCTCTGTGTCAGCGACAGTGTCACCTTCCAGGGCGTCGACCCTTCCTTGCCTTGGATCGTCACCTCGTCCGGCAGCGACCTGGTCTTAATCGCCACCACGACCGGCTCGCCGTCATAGAGATCCGGAATGCGGGAGGGGAAGAGTTCGGCGCCATCCAGGCCGGTGCCTTCTAGCCGAATCTCCGTCAGGACCGGATGTTCCAGCTTGCGGAAGAGCGCATCCATTTTGTCCTTCACCTCGTTCACATTGCCGATGTGGGTGAAGGTTCCCCTGCCGAACTCAGAGGCCTTCCGCATGAAGTGGCTGTTGGGTGCCGAGCCGATGCCGATGGTAAAGAGCCGGCGAGGACCCAGCCGTTGTCTGATCAATTCGAAGAGTTCGGTTTCGTTGCCCACTTGCCCGTCGGTGAGAAAGATCACTTGCTGAATCCGTTGCAGGTCGGCCGGGGCTTTCAAGGCCTGAGTCAATGCCGGCAGCATTTCCGTTCCGCCGTTGGCCACGAGGCGGTCGACGAACTTCATGGCCTTCCGCATCGTCGCAGTCGTTACCGGTTGCGGGGAGGGGAAGAGCGCATGAACGATGCTGTTGAATTCGATCACGTTGAAGGTGTCGCGTGCGGTCAGACGAGGGAGCGCCATCAGCAATGCGGCGCGGGCTTGCTCGATCGAGGTGCCGGACATCGAGCCGGACGTGTCGATGATAAAGATCGTTTCACGCGGCAGGCCGACCGGTGCCTTTCCGACCGTGGCTGGCGGCATCATCATCATGAAGGCGTAGGTCTCTCCCTGCTGTTGCTGGGTAAAGAGGGCCGCGGTGGGATTCTGTCCGGGAGCCGGTTGCCAGGTCAGCTGAAAGTCCCGGTCGGCCGGGACGGTATCCTGGCGGAGCGTCACGTGCCGCCGTCCGTCTGATTCAGGAATGATGAGAATCGGATGCGACGCCGATTCCAGCCTGCCGAGCGGAAACCCTGGCGCCAGATCGACCGAGAGACTGACTGGGTTGATCGAGCCGTAGGCCGGATGTTCGACCAGCGGCGTGACGCGCGAGGCGTCCGGCACACGGTCTGTATCCAGCGCCATACCCTGACCGGCCTGGGGTTGATCCTCGACGAGGATCGGTGTCCCTGGGATGTAGCGGGGTCCGACGACCAGGGGAAATCGGAGTGAAAAGGTGCCCTGGTCGAATCGAACCGTTTCCTGATATTCGATTTGAATCGTGATGCTGTCGCGCGGCGCGATGTTCGCGATGGATGTGGTGAAGATGTTGGGCCGCTCCTGCTCGACCAGGCTCGCCCGTTTCCCTTCCTGTTTGGCCTGCTCATAGACCTTCTTGGCTTCGCCCCGTTCTTTGATCTGGCCTTCGATGGTGCGTTCGCCGACCTTCATGCGCAGGTGATCGACGGCGGCGGTCTCCGGCAAGGGAAACACATAGATGCCTTCTGCCCAGTCCTTGCCGGGGTTCGTAAATTCCTGTGTGACGATAGCCCGTGCGATCACGCCGGTCACCGTGATCTGCACGTCGGTCTTCAGGCTGGGCGCCGGGATGAAGCGTCCGGCCTGACCGCTGCGAAAGAGCAGCATGCCCTGCTTCACGTCGCTCAGGCCGATGGTCCCTTCAAGCGGGGTCGGTTCCTCGCCGCAGGCATGCAGAATCGGGAGCCCGCCGGCCCAGGAGAAGAGGGTGAAGAACAGCGTAATCCAGATGCTCAGGATGTGGCTGGTTGTGTGGGGTCTGTCACTCGGGGTCCAGGTGGTCATAGGTGCCTCGTGATTCGTCGGGAATGGTGGTGATGCTCGTCGCCGACCGGCCCTGGCGGAGACTGTCGTCTCCGCCAGGGGCACAGGCTGCTCCGGTTAGCTGCCGGAGGCTTGGTCGATGAGGGGAATGGAGGGATCGGTTCCGCTGGGTTCGCCAGTGGAGGGAAGGAGGCTCTCCGGGGTCTGGGTGGCAACGGTCGGCACGATCATATGTGCCTGCCCGATCTTCCGCATCTCCAAGTGCACCCGTCGATTCATATTGCGGCAGACGTCGCTCGCATCGACACAGAGCACGCCTTCTTCACCCAGGCTTACCGTCTTGATCTGGTTCTCGGCGACGCCCGCGCTCACGAGTTCAGTCTTCACTGTTTCAGCCCGCTTCATGCCCAGCTTCTTGTTGTAGCTGGCGGAACCCTGTTGGTCCGTATAGCCCTGGATCAGCAGGCCCCAGTCCCCATTCTTCTTGAGGATGTCGGCCTGCGCTGCGAGGATCGACTTGGCCTCGTCCGTCAGACCCTTCCGCCCGACTTCAAAGTAGAGATCCGTATGGACGGTGTCGGCGGTTCCGGTGGCGGCCATCTTGGTGATCGGTTCGCTGAGGGGGTTGGGTGGGTTCTGGTTCTTGAGCAGGCTGGTGACCTGGGTATCGGTCAGTTGGTCGTTTTGGCCGGTCGATGAGACGGCCAGGTCTTGGGAGTAGAACCAGAAGGCGGCGATGACGATGGCCAGGCTGAAGACCAGCCCGCCGAGCACATAGACCTCCTTCATGTCCTTATTCGGCCCCACGATGGCGGGAGAGATATTGCCTGACGATATGGACGAGGGCTTTTGCATGATGGCACTCCTTCTTGGGTAACGGTTATGGGTCATGGGTCAATGGTTATTGGGCTTCGAGTGTTTCGGGATGTCGCATCGTTCTGAATCCACCTCCTTTCCCATCCGCGATCGACTCGCCCGTTGGCCAGATGCTTGAGCAACCGGAATGCCGAATGTGGGAACGGGAGAACCTTGACGAGAAGTGAGGGAAATTCAGGGATTCGGAAGAAAGGGGGGGAGGTCGTGTGATGCGGGGACGGTTAAACCAGCAGGGGATGCGGGGAGGGACCCGCACGTAGGGGAAGGGGGCAGACTGGTCGTCCTCCTGCTCGCGGAACGCGCACGATCAGAATGTGCTCGTTCGATGCGCGCACTAGAGGATCGACCAGGCCACCCCCCCCGAGGAGGAAGGTGGGCGATATTGAAAGAATAGGGAGTGGACCTGTTGGTCCCCTGTGCTCGCGCAACGCGCGGCCTGAGAAGGGGAGGCGCAAGGGCGTGAGGAGCTTTCTTTGCTCCCGGAGCGCGCGCCCTCGGAAGGGCCTCGCTCGACGGCCGCAGTCAAAATCTCCTCACGCCCTTGCGTAGCTGAGCATTGAGCGAGAGAAGAAAATACGAATGGATGCGCGCCATAGAAGGAAAGGGGAGCCGCTAGGCGGTAGTGGGCCGGTTTGAGGTGTAGAATATGACTGGTTCGTATCTGCTATCCTCGAAGTCACCATAGGATTAGATGAAAAGGAGGCGGGGAATTGGCTGAGTGGGTGACGTATAAAAATCATCAGATTAAGGCATGCTCCCAACATCTCGGAGATGACCGGTGGATGCCCAAGGCGCTCGTATGGCTTTCAATGGGCGGCCGAGCGCCAATGAAAACCCTCCAGGGTGAGTCGCATGAGGTCAGCAATTCGGAAAGCAAGGCGAATGTGATTGCGCTTGTGAAAGCCAAGAAGTGGGTCGATCAGCATCAATAGGGTGAACCTGATTCACTCCTCCATCAGACCATCCTTCTTGTTCGCAGACCCCCCACGATAAACTGGCCGGATTAAGACCCTTGCTGAACCTTTGGGCCCGGAGCAGAGGAGGGGATGGAGGCTGATGATCTTCTGTGCTCGCGCAACGCGCGCCCTGAGAAGGGCCTCGTTGGACGCGCGCAGTGGAAGATCACACAGCCCCCATCCTAAGAGATAATAAGCTAGCTTGGAGGGAGGGGGGGGCCGCCAGGCCATCCTTCTTGCTCGCGGAACGCGCGGTCGAGGACTCCCCTCGTTCGACGCGCGCAGTGAAGGACAGTCTGGCGACTTCCCTGGCGAGACGGGAAGATCTCTGGTTATGAATAGGGCCTCGCTCGACGGCCGCAGTCAAAAGCTCCTCACGCCCTTGCTTGCTGAGCAAGGAACAGCGAGCACGAGTGGACGCGCGAAGTATGCCATTAACCAGACGTGGTAAAGTGGGCCATGTCCATCCTGCCGTTCACTCCTTGCCCCGCCACTGGAGACGCATTCATTGGTCGGCAAGGGCTTGTCAGGAACCTGCGTGGGCGCATCGCGAGGGGCGAATCGCTGGCGGTGATCGGCGGGCCGAAGCTGGGGAAGACCTCGCTGGTTCGCACCGCCTTGAAGGGACTGTCGGACCGCACAGTGGTCGAGGTGGATTGTGGCATATATCCGTCACTCCGGTTCGATGTGCTGCCCGGATCGATCGTGGTCCTGGACAATCTGGACGATGCCGACGGCCAGGCGATTGCACCATTACTCGCGCGCCTGTCGGCGGAGGGAACAGCCGGCCTCGTCGTAACCGGTGGCCGCCGACTACGGACGCTGCTGGGCCATTCCGGGACAGAGGTCGGCCTGAATTTTCGCCTGTTTCCCCTGTCAGTCCTGCTCGATGGGGAGACGCGACGACTGATCGGCAAAGACACGAGTCCTCACCTGGCCGCCTGGACGGGGAACCACCCCTACCTGACGAAGCTGCTTCTCCACTATGGGAGCGATGCCGTCGCGGTGGGTCGGTGTCAGTGGGAGCCATTCGTGCAGCGTCTGGCGGCGGAAATCGGCGAAGGCCCCGAGCGGCGGCTGTTGTGCTACCTGATCGAGTGCGGGAAGCCCGTGAATCCCATCAAGGCCCAATCCGACACCGGAATCCGAGACATCAAGGCGGTCGCGGACACACTCACCTACCTGGGCGTCATCAGTCGCTGGATTCGGAATGAAGAGGCAACGATCTTCGCTGGTTGTCGGCTGCTCAACAACTACATCACCGCGGTCTGAATTGGCGACGATAGGTAGCAACCAGGCTGCCCTTCTTGCTCGCAGATCGCGCACACAAAACGGATGGGAAGGGTGACCCGTTGATCTCCTGTGCTCGCGCAACGCGCGGCCTCAGAAGGGAATGGGGAAGCCGCCAGACCATCCTTCTTGCTCGCGGAACCCCCACGATGAAGCTGTGGTCGTTCGACGCGCGCAGTGAAGGACAGTCTGGCGACTCCCCCGCGGTGGAGATAGACGACCTGTAGATGTATGAATAAGTGCCTAAGGCTACGATTGAGCGTACGTGTGAATTGACCAGATTGAGGCAAGAGCATACACTCAAAACGCGGAGAATATTTAGATGTCAGTATGCAGTCTGTCTGGGCGTACTATGCAGGTCAGAATACTCAATAGATAGCTTGCACGATGAAGAGCCCATGGACTCTGCTCGCGATAGTTTCGGCATTACCGGGCGCCTATCTATCCTTCAGACGGTCGTTCATACGGGATCTCAAAGATCAGATGGTCGATCACCGCAACCCCGCAGGTGTGGGCGTGACTACTGTGTCGCGCACCTATAAATTTCTGGCCTACATCTTCATAGGAAACGAAAATCGGTGGCTCGAGCTATTTGATCCAACCTCTGAAACTAATCAAACGAAAGCAAAAACAGACAAAGGCGACGCCTTTCGCATCTTTGCGTGGTTTGTTTTGGCCTTTGCGTTCTCTTTTACGGCTTGGTGGTGTCGGTAGGCGGCTTAATCTTCAAACCTTTGGAGGTCATGTGAACCAAGCACATCTATTCCTGAGCCCAGTATTGGCGCTTTTACTCTCGGCATGCGCGGGGGCTACGCCACAGCAGAGCGTAGAAGGGCTTGATTTGTCCAAGAAAGAGCCCTCCTGCGTACGAGGATGCTCGACTACCTATTCCGCATGTATTCAAAAAGCTGGCATTACGGACAATCGGTTGATAGCAAATGACATCTTAAGAGCATGTGGCGGCGCGCTCAAAATATGCGCGGATACCTGCCCACCGATCCAGTGATTTCTCCGTCAAAAGTGCAAGCTGCCCCCACCTGGACCGAATGCCCTGATACGGACGATTAACGAGGACATTCTGGTTTTTTGCGGTAGGTGAGGATTAAGTTCGGCTGGAGTGGAAACAAAGGTGTCAACTTTATGTTCTGAAAATGGATCAGCCTCAGTGAGCACGTACCGGTGAGCTAATTATATTATCGCCCCTGTTAGGTAGAAGATGGACAGTCACCTGAATTGTTTTGCCCCGTACGAGAGGGCCGTCGAGTTGCCTGAGAACCAGTTGACGCGGACGCTACTTGTGGTGCTGTTCACTTCAGCGCCGCTCATCAGCGCGTTCGGCAGATGCGGTTCCGCAGCTTACTATGGAGTAACATTATGGAATTCATTTTAGACGCCATTGACAGCGCCTCACGACAGGGACAGTGCTTCCCGGCGGTGGTGACGGCCCTGACCGTTCCAGACATCGCCGGTGCCCTGGATTCGCCAGGGGCGGGGTCTCAGGCCCGCTACGTCAGCTGGATCGACGGTTGGTTTTCGCCAAGATTTCCAACGTATGTGGAGCACCACATAGATGGGGTCGCCCTTTACGCGCTCCGATGCAAGCTGTTGCACGAAGGGCTGAGTGATCCGTCGCAGGCACGCGCCGCGAGCAAGTCCGCAGCGGCTTTGCACAAGCGGCTTATCGCGTTCAACGTCGGGCCTCAAATCTCAATGCATTTGTGTACAAGCTCAGACGCAGCTGGTGACAGTTGGACAATTCTGCGAGCCGAGACCTTCTGCTCTGACGTCACTTCCGCTGCGAGAGACTGGATTGCGGCCAGAAAGTCTGACCCCGCTGCGATGCAAGTGCTCAAGACCTTGGTGGACATTCGAATGGACGTTCCGGGTCTATCGCGTGGCATTCCAGTAATCTGTGCCGTGATATGAATGCAAACGACCAAGGTACCCGTAAGCGCTGCCCAAAATGCAAAGAGTGGGGCCGTGCTTGACTTTGCATCTGAGGCAAAATAATAGGGACATTCTGAGGGCGAAACAAAGGGGGTCAGAACCCCTAGTTTTCTAGCGAAGGCCGGATGGTGTCCCTGTCCGCTCGATGGGATGTGAGCCCATTCAGGAAAGGCTGTTATGCCGACCCGCATAAGCACCCGCGATATAGCGAGGTAGAGTGTTGGAGCCAACGTGGAGAACACAGCACCTGATTAGCCGCCTAGGCTTTGCGGCGGCGTTGGTTGTGACGATGGTCGCCGTGGGTCAGCTGCTTCACGTCGCAGGCGGAGGTCAGGCGAGGTTGCAGCGCATTCCGACGCAGTTCATCGCGGCGTTGGGTGAGCCAGGAGCGACCTCCGGGAGCGGCGCGCAGTCGTGGGGTCTGTGGCGTCTGGACCCTGGCCCTCGAGGAGTGAATCTGAACAACTATGATCGGTTGAAGAATGCCGGTGGAGTTGCCCTAGCGGGCTGGAGATTCGACGGCGCAGACTGGTGGCTGGAGGAACATGGCTTGATCATGGAGCAGCCGGACTTTCCGGTCCCTCCTCGCAAATACCTGGTCACGGGTAACCGCGCGGTGACGGCTGTTCTGACCATTTATCCCGCCGACAAAAATGGTGATATGCGCTGGGAGCTCGATAACGGCGCGACGCTCTACGATGTGACGCACCTAGCCTGCCGCTCAGCGCGCTATAGACCGGCGGCGGGTGATGGATCCTGTTCGCCAGCAAACGTGCAGAAGACTGCGTTTCCAGTTGCTCCCGGAGGAGCGATGCCTCCGGTCCAGGGCTGCAAGAAGCAAGACTATTCGGTGCTCCTCGTGATCGGTGTGGGTGGGGAGAACTGAACGCCGGTGGCGCCGATAAGATTCGTCTCGTATAGCCGAAGGAAAACAACAGGGGCAGACTTCTTTGTTTTAGATCCCTGGCTTGTTTATGCCTTGTAGTGCTAGATCTCGCTCGAAAGGCCGGCGGCTGTCGTCGGCCGGTAAAGGCCAACATGTCTCTTCCAGGTAGGCCCGTTGATTTTCCAATTTGGAGGGGCCGCCGTGGTCTTGTCAACACGGGGATCTGTGGCGTTCTGGGTCTTCTGCTTGCTTTTGGTCTTGCGGAGTTCGTCGAGCGCAGCGTTGTTGTCCCTGGATGTGCGGGCTATGGTCAGAGCCACGGCATGACGTACATGGACTATAAGATCTACACGAACAGCAAGCACGAGAGCGGCGCATGTATGTTCAGAACAGACGACGGACATATGGAAGACGTCTCCTTCCGCGAGGCACTTTCCTTTTTCGCGGACCTGTGGTTGGGCATCGCCTTCAAACTCGAATTGACCGTCCCCTCGTTCATTTTGCTGCTCGGTTTGGCGCGATCGATCCCGTATTTCATCGAGGCACGCCGCGAAAGGCTGCGCATTCCCGCAAGTCACATACCAACCCAATAGGGGACAAGCTTCAAGCTGGGGAGAAAATAAAGGGGGCAGACCTCTTAGACTTTGACCATGAGCAGCCACCACTATACAAAATTAGTTCATGAGGGGCGATACGCCGCTGAGGTTGAAGTGGACTTAATTGACACGGATACCGGATGGTCTCCGTACCTCTCGCTATCGGACGCGCAGAAACTGGATGATGTGCGCAAAGCGTTGCGAGGTGGAGATTTGAAACGAGCGAGTCAACTGGCACGGGTGTTTCAGCTTCTGCCTGTGAATGTCTAAGCGACAGGCAAAACAAATTGAAACAAAGGGGTCAGACCCCTTAAACATAAGCTGCTCCTCATTCATCACTCATCGTTCATCGCTCACCCCTCAGCGTTATCCGCTGAGGAACAGGGTTGTCTTGACCTAGAGCGTACGACGATATTATGATCGATCGTGAATTGGTAGGGAGGTCCATCATGGCCATGACGACGATTTCGCCGAAATTCCAAATTGTGATTCCCAAAGAAGTGCGGGAGAAGCTCCATCTTGCCCCAAGCCAGCGGTTGCAGATTGTGGAAAAGGGCGGAGTCATCACCCTGGTGCCGGAAGTCCCGTTGAAGTCGCTTAAGGGTGCGCTCAAGGGCATGTCTAAAACGGATCTTCGGGAGAAGAAGGACCGATTGTGAAGGTCTTGCTGGATTCCAGCGGATGGATTGAATTCTTCACGGGCGGACCACTCGCCGAAAAATATGCGCCCTATCTCACCTCTCGGTATCAGCTCATCACGCCGACCATCGTGCTGTATGAGGTCTACAAAAAGATCAAGCGGGAGCGAGGGGAGGAGACGGCGTTATTGTTCGCGGGACGGCTCAGTGCCACCCAGGTGGTTCAATTGACAGAGTCGATTGCCCTCCTCGCTGCCGATGTGAGCTTGAAGCATGGTTTAGCGATGGCCGACGCAATTGTATATGCAACCGCCCGGGACCAAGAGGCTGAGGTGGTCACAGGCGATGCAGATCTGAAGGATTTGCCTGGAGTGGTCTACGTCAAGTAGCTGTCCGAGGCAGCCCTCTATTCTAGCGGCAATAGGATATGAAAAGAGGCCCAGAGTCTTTTCTTAATTCGTAGGATGCTCAAAAAGTTCGTTCAGCAAGGCCGCAGCGAGTGAAGGGCCGAGGCGTACCCGTAGGGTACGTTGAGGGTCTGAACGATGCGAGAACGAAGCTGGCGGACTTTTTCAGCATCCGACCAAAGGAGTAACGTCATGGCAAACGAATCGACGCGCCGGGCTTGGCGCGAGTTGGGGTTTTTCTGCGGTAAAAACGATGCGGCGAAGGAATGGCGCATTGTCGGATCGGTGGCGGGGTTGCGGAAGTTCGCGGCTGAAATCCGGGCCTACGGGTCCAATCCGGCGAACGATCGGCTGTCGGAATATGCCCAGTTCGGACCGGCGATGAATCTCGAAATCGGCACCTCGCATCAACCGGAAATTACCGAGCAGTGGATCGGTGGCCCAGTGGCGGATCTGCTCCGCCTCGCGACCTTCATTGAGCGGAGCGTGCAAGCCAATGTGGTCGGGAAGTCCGTGGCCCTGCGCTCGAATTTCTCGCCCATGGCACCCTATGAACTGATCCTGGACGTGCGCGACGACGCCTTCGATCCTGCCTCCGCCGACCCAACCTGCCAGTGAACGGGGGGATGGGGAAAGGGGCCTGGTGGTAGATATACGACAGAATTTTCAGTAAACTTACCTCCCAACCTTGAGATCTGTCAGTATCTAGGCTACGGATCTGCTCAGGAGATTTTCATTATGGCTGAACTCGCAGAACGTATTACCGTCAATCCTGCACAGTGCGGAGGGCGGCCCTGTATCCGTGGCATGCGGATTCGGGTCATCGACGTCCTGGACCTGCTTGCCACAGGACTCACTCAGCAGCAAGTCCTCAAGGAACTGCCGGATCTCGAAGCGGAAGACATCTCGGCCTGCCTTCGCTTTGCCAGTAGTCGGCTCAATCACCCAATCCTCGCTGCGTGAAGATCTGGCTCGACGCGCAGATTTCTCCTGATATCGCTCAATGGTTTCGTGCGACATACGGCGTTGAGGCCTTGCCGGTCAAGGACTTGGGATTGCGCGACGCAACGGATCGCAACATCTTTCTTGCCGCGCGCAAGGCGCAAGCCGTGGTGCTGACGAAAGACCGCGATCTGGTCGATCTTGCTGCCCAGCTCGGCTCACCACCGCAGATTCTGTGGGTCACTTGCGGGAACACATCGAATGCGAAGCTGAAGGAGATACTCACGCAGGCTTGGCCTTCAGCAGTCATTCTTCTCGTGGCAGGCGAAGCAGTCATTGAAATCAGTGACATAACGGTCTAATCGAGCCGCTATGAAGATCCTGTCTGTTACACACAACAATCGTAAAAGATCGTTCCTGGTGAAGGCATCGAGGAAGCTGTTCCAGCTTCCCTACTCGAAAGTCGAGCCTCAACCCAGTGCCGCCGATCCGATTGCCCGGGTCTTTGTCGATAAAGAGCTTGGGAGCGAAGGGTTTACCTATGTATTGGAGTCGGGCAAGGAAGGAACGGTCCACGGTGAGCAGGTGTTGGAATACAACCAGGACCCGCACTACTTGTGGGATACGCTGCTGTATAAGCTGACGATCGAGGCACAGAAGCGGGTCGAGGCGAGTCCCCTGTCGAAGCGTGAAATGATCAGACGGCTTGGAACTTCAGCCACGCAGTTCTATCGTCTGCTGGATCAGACGAACTACCGCAAGTCGGTCGACCAACTCTTGTCCTTGCTGCATGTTCTGGATTGCGAGGTCGATCTTTTGGTGCGAGCCAAGACCGCTTCAGGAAAAGCAGCATGAGGAGGGACTGGACGTCGAGTGCAAGACGGCCGGCACGCAAGCGCACAACAAAGGCCTGAGCACGAGAGTGTGATCCTGTCGATGGGGGGTGGGCTCGCGGACTAAAAAGCCTGAGGCTCGGGGTTTCGATCGCAGTTCGGATTGCCGCGATAGGAAAACAGTAGGTCTAGATTGTTCAGCCGGGTAATTTCGAGAGGTGTAAGCCCGTGAGGTGGAACGTCATAGGCGTTTGCATACCGCTTCCTGCCCAACATAATCCACTCCCGATAGAGCCCGCAGATTTCAGTCTGAGCCTCAGCCGATCCCTGCGGCCAGGGCCCGCTCGGTCTTGCTTCGACACCCTTCCCTGTATAGGTTCGCTCGTAGACTAACGGAGGCGGTTGGATGTCGAGGGGGCGGCAATCGGACCGCTGCGGGCTTTCAGTATAGGTATCGCCGTCGACATTGGGGCAGGCGTAGACCTCAGCCGAGGATTCGTTCGGTGTCAGGAGTAGGAGTAGGAATAGGAATAGGAGAAAGAGGACATACATAGAAGGCGCCAATCTTTACCTGCCCAGGAATCCCGATGGCTTCGTTCTAGTTTAGCACCATGTGGTCAGTTGGCTTTCTGTGCGTAGGCCTGTTTGACCAATGCTTCGACCGACTTGAAATGCCGATCCGGCAGATTTTTGAAGCGTCTCTTGCAGTCGGCCAGTGCCTCCTCCACCGTCGCGAATGGCTGGATGGTGGCTAGGAGGTGCTCATAGTAGTCCATCAGCTTGAGTTCGACCGTTCTTGTGAGAGAGGGGTCGCCAGCCAACGTGGCCGCTGCCTGGGCCTTGTCGCCCTGTGTGTCGACCAGTGCCTGGAAGCAGAGGCCCTTGAGCCGCTGTGTGACCGTGCTCCTGTCCCACCCAAGGGCCTTGGCTGTTGCCTGCATGTCGAAGCCATTGAGGCGGAGGCAATCGAGCACGGCTGCATCGCCGGCGGGCTCCGGCAATATTTTGGGTGTGCGCGCGCGATCTGACGATGTGGTGGCTGTCGCCGGCTGCAATCGAAGATCGTCTTTTGTCAGCAGGGGCCGCTCGGCGAGCGCGACTGCCTGTTCGAGACATTGGCGGAGTTCTCGGACATTGCCTGTCCACTCATGCTGTAGCAGCGCGTCGAGCGCGTCCTGCGTGAGCTTCGGGGCTTCCCGCCCCAGCTGCTGGGCTTGGCCGGTCAGGTAATGTTCGGCCAGCAGGCCGATATCGTCTTTTCGGTCATGCAATAGCGGGAGCCGAAACACTAAACCCTTCAGCCTGAAGTACAGATCCTCCCGGAACCAGCCCTCGGACACGCCTCGCTGCAGATCGCGATTCGTTGCCGCGACTACGCGGACATCGACGGTCGTCGGGGTCGTCGCGCCGACGCGATAGAAGGTTTTTTCTTGGAGCACACGAAGCAACTTGCCTTGATGTTCCAGGCGCAGATCGCCGATCTCATCGAGAAAGAGCGTGCCGTGATGCGCCAGCTCGAAGTACCCGCGCCGATCCATCGTCGCGCCGGTGAAGCTGCCGCGCACATGGCCGAACAGTTCGCTCTCAAAGAGCTCCGGTGAGATGGCCGCCATGTTGACGGCGATGAAGGGTTTGCCGGATCTTGGACTCAGCAGATGGATCGCGCGCGCGAAGAGTTCTTTGCCTGTGCCTGCCTCGCCCAGCAAGAGCGCGGGCAACTGAGACTTGGCGCCTTTCTTCAGATCGCGGAAGAGCCCGAGCAGGTGATGGTTCTGCGTGACGATGCCGAGTCTGCGGCATTCGTCGCGCAGTTGTTCCAACTCTGTATCCCCCAGCTTGGTGCTGCTCTCGGTGACGGCGCGCAGCCCCGCCAACTCGCGACCCAAGTCCTCTAGTTGTTGTCTGGCTGCTTCTTCCTGCGCCTGCACATCGGCCAATTCTGTTCGCAACGTTTCTGCGGAGCGTGAGAGATCTTGCTGTAGGCCGGTCGACTGGGCGACGGCGGCTCGTGCCTGGTCCAGATCTTCTTGCAGCGCCTCGGCCCGGTTCTCACGCAGGACCAGGGCCTCGCGGACTGCCACGGCTTCCTGCTGGACGCGAAGCATGTCACGTTCGAGCAGGACCATCCGTTGACCTGCCGTGAGGTGAGTCCAGACGGTGGCGCCGACGAACACGAGGGCCAAGGCGCTGAGCGGCAGGGCCAGGGGAAGCACCAGATGCGCGAGGGCCAATGCCGCCACCAGCAGGCATCCGTAGGCGAGGACGACGGCTCCTGCGAAGAGGAAGGACCGTGATCCACCTGTATGCAGCAGAAACCAGGCCACGAGGCTTGCGAGCAAGAGGGTGACGAAGCTGCTGCTTGCCAAGCCAAGCCGGCAGACCCGGTTGTCGGTCAGGAGCATGTTGAGCAGATGGAGGTGGATCGTAGATCCGGAGACGGACTGGCCCGTCGGCAAGAGCCATGTGGCCGCCGGTGCTGGATCGGGGAGGAAGACGACGACTTTGTTTGTGAACCAGCTCTCGAGCCGTTCATCTTGATGGGATTCCAGGGCTTCCCAGAGGGAGGCGAACGACAGGGTGGGCAGGTTGCCCAAGGAGCCGTCTCCTGCATAGTTCACGAGGGCCATAGTGCCGGTCTGGCTCGTCTGGGGCTGCGTCAGTGTATATAGTGCCAGTCCGAATGCTGGAACAGACGCTGTGCCCAGTTCTGTAAACAGAGGCACTATACGTGTGACGTGGTCCTGGCTTGGGGAGACCAGGAGGTGGCTGAGGGCCATCGCCTCCGAGGCGAGCGGCGACTCGGGCTCATAGGGATAGACGACAGGCCCCGCAGTTCTGGTAGCTTCCAGGAGCAACGCATCGCTGGCGGCGCCGCCGAGCTGTGCCTGGCTGGGTTGCGCGATGCGATGGTCCAGGCCGATCGCTTTCGCTCCGCTGTTATGTGCTGCAGTGATGAAGCGGGCGAGGACCGCCCGATCCCATGGGCCGGTTCCGAATTTCGTTTCGCTGGCTTGATCGCGCGTGATGAGGAGGAGAGAGGAACTGACCGGGACTGGCGCGCGGTGCCGGAGCCAGGTGTCGTAGGCCGTCCAATCCAACGCGGTGAATGTCGCAGGAGCGAGGGCCCCGAGGCTGAGCACCAGAACCGTCGCACCCAATCCCATGGCGCCGGCTTGGAGCCAAACTGATTGGAGAAAGAGGCGCCATGTTTGAGAGAAGTCTGACATGCGGCTATGGCTGCAAGGAGAGTTCGTCCATCACCGCCTTGACGTCCTGCTTCGGTAAACCCCGAACGGCTGTGATCGCTTTCTGTCTGTCGGGTTTCATGCCGAGGCCCTTGCCATAGATACGAGCCAGAATTTTCTTGGCAGGCCCAAATCCCTCGCCGGCCGTGGCCTCGAAGCAGGCCAGAATTTTCTTGTCGAAGGGAGGCAGGGATGGTTCCCAGCCCGCTTCATAGAGTCGGGCGAGTTCGGTCTGCGCCATGTCGCTGAGGGCATAACATTCTTGGAGCAGTACCGGGACGGCATGGTCCGTTCGATTCTGCTTCAGCAACGTTGTCCCTAGGGTTTCGCTGTCGCCGTTGCGTGCGAGGTCGGGAAAGTTCTCCCAGATCTTTTCCCGATAACCTTGAAAGGCCTTCAAGGCTTCAAGGCGGCTCTGTTCCGGTTGGACCGGCGAGAGGGCTTGGCGGCGAAGGATGGACAAGGTGGATGCCGCCGGCTGATGTCCGAATTCCGCCGCGTTGGTCCACCAATAGACGGCGAGCGTTCCGCTCTTGGTCACTCCCTGGCCTGCACGATAGGCATTGCCAAGAAAAAACTGCGCCTGCGGGATGCCGCTCGCGGCCGCTTCTTCCATGAATTGCGCGGACTCCTGGTCGCGTTTGGCTAACTTGAGCACGAGTGCCAGGCGGTAGCGGGCGTCGGGAAAGGAGGGCTGCAGCTCCAGCGCTTGCTGGTAGGACTGAATCGCTCCTTTGATATTGCCGGTGGTGTAGTAGGCGGTGCCGAGATTGTAGTGGGCTTGCGTCAATTCCGGATTGAGTCTGGCCGCTTCCTTCAATTCCATTACCGATGCGCGCCAGTCTTGTTTGGCCATCAAGGCCCTGCCGAGCTGGAGATGCCCCAGGGCATGGTCGGGCTTCAGCGCAATAGCGATGCGGCATTCGTCGATCGCGGTATCCAGATCGCCGATCCGATAGAGCGCCTCGGCTAACTTGAGCCGGTCGTCAGCGCTCTGCGGAGACAGGCGGACGATTTCGCGCAGTTCCCCTAGCAGACTGACGGCATCGTCTCGTTCGTGAGGCTGCAATTCTGGAAGCTGGAGAGGCGGTGCTGCCGAGGGTGGTTCCGTCGAAGCCTGTGGCGTCTGATTGTCAGGCGTCTCCGCCAACGACGAATCGATTGAGTGAAGCCAGGCGCAGGATGCAAGGAAGAGGATCGCGAGAACCAATCGGCGCTTCATTGAATCGTGTGGCCCTCCAGCTGCGGTGACGAGGCCGATAGTATAACGTATTGGGATGAGTGGGAACAGCTCCCGGCCTGCAGCCTGCGACGACTTCTGACAGCATCTGCAACTGTTCTAGTATGCACATCTCTGCAGTGGCGTAGTAGTTTGTCAACTACCTGCTAGGGGAGATCCGGCGTGGGCAGGTCCGGTGAGCGTCTGAGCTCTGTCTGAATCCGATGGATCTGCTGCTGCAAGTCGGGTGGCGTCAATGGTGCGACGTCATGCGTGATTCGCCAGACCGGCTCAAGCGGGGCCGGGTCGGTATGCAGTCGGGGAATCACATGCCAGTGGATGTGGGGAAGTTGATTGCCGAGGAGTTCGTAATTGATCTTCTTGGCCTCATAGACCTGCGCGACAACTTTGGCGATGAGGTTCACTTCCTCCATCAGCATAATTCGTTCCGTGGGAGCCAGGTGAAATAACTCTGTTGCATGGCGTTTGAAGACGATGACGGTCCAGCCAGGAAAGAATTGATCCTGATGCAGATAGGCCTTGGCGAGGCCGAGATCGGCGATGAAATTGTCTTCTCTGGGCCAGGTGCCTTGGCAGGCTTTGCACGTAGGGTCGGTCATGGCTGGCTGGCCTTACGCCATTCCTCTTCTGTGACCACGCCCTTTTTGATCAACAGCTGAATCAGCTTGTCGACGGAATTGCGGCTGGCTGTTGTCGGACTCGTTCCCGGCTGGGACGAGGCAGCCTGGGGTTGTTTGGGTTCTGGCGGCGGTCGTTTGAGTCCGAACACCTTGAACGAGGGGGTGAAGACGATCATGTAATCTTTATTGCGGAGGCGTACGCTGGCCGGGAGGCTTAGACCATGGGGCAGCAGGTCAGGCGCCGACCCAGCCGGGATTTGGAAATAGGGTTTCCCGTCCTGCGTTTCTCCATCCTGCCCCAGGACGTCCATGCGGCTCAGGATGGTATCGCTGTTTAAGTTTTCCCGGGATTCTCCACCGATGTTCGTCACCTTGTCGAGGACGATAAACAGGGAATCGCTGATGAGTGTATCGGCAGAGAGGTTCTTGACGCTCACATCGTAGCGGTACTCGCTGTTGAAGTTATCCCGTCCCTTGAGGGTAATGACGACGGCGGCTTTGTCGGTGACATCCGTGAGTTGATCCAGCGGGCTGGCGTGGCATGCCGGCGCCAGTGGCCAGGATAGACTGAGGAGAATCGCTGCCACTGTCAGCTGCCAGACTGCCCTGTGTCTCGACATGGTTGCTTCCCCGGATTGCGCGACGCGACGCGCGCGTGCCTGGGTTGAGCATAACAAAGATCGCGGCGTTGGGCGAGCCTTTGTTGCCCTGCGCGCCTTGACAGGCTCTTTCCACGAACGCTATCCTCGCAAGAGTATCCGTTGCGCTCAACCCTTCCACGTCACCACACATGACATCTATTTCACGACGCGCTCCGCTCTTGGTTCCCCGCGCTCTTGTCACGCCGCTCATGGCGCTCTACGACTACCCGCATCCGCTTCACCCTGGCCGGATCATTCGCGGGTACGATCGGCCGCATGCCATTCGAACGGCGCGGATGTGCGCCGCGGTCGCTGCGGCTCTGGGCCATGGGCCTGAGCGGGTCCGCCAGTATCAGATCGCCTGTTTGCTACATGATCTGGGCCGTGCCGGGCTCGATCGCCAACTCTTCGGGAGGATCTGGTCCTGGGCCAAGGAACGAGGGATTCCGACGAGACCTCGGGAATGGAGAGCGGTCCATCAATACACGTCCTACGGACGAGAGACGGAGGCCTTTCTCCGTTGTTATGGACAGGATCTTGAAGCCGACGGCATCCCGATGACCGCTTGGGCGAAGGAGCAGGTCGAGATGCGGTTGGGTTATGCGCGGCGGCTGGCCCGCCGGCTGCGTCTGGTTCGGCCTGCCATCAAGCGGATGGGGATCACGTGGGTGCCGTGGATGCAGCAGGTGATGCTCTATTATTACTACCCTGAGAAACTGGCGGTGGCCAAACCCTGGGTGCGGCAGTTGGCGGAGATTCTCGTCGCCTGCGAGCAATTTGAAGCCTACAGCAATCAGCGGCGCGGCAGGGATTATTATGTGCGGAACAAGGAAACGTTGATCGATGCCTTTGCCTATTTGGAGACGTTGCGGGCGGAGGGCATTTTGAGCAGCGCGGTGATGGAGGCGTTACGCCGGTTGACGGCGCAAGGCGAGTTCGATGCAATTCTGGAGGAGGCTCGCGGCTGTGCCTTCACGAGTGGCGAGCGACGAGCCCTCCGGGCGATGGAGGCATAATATGGCGGTGAAAACGGTCTCCTTGCGTCTCCCCATGCAGGGGAACAGCCAGGTCGAAAATATGACGAAAGCCGTGGCTGACGCCCTCGCCGGCACGAAGCTGCTGGCCGGGATCGTGACGGTATTTGTGAAGCACACAACGGCGTCGGTGATGATCATTGAAGATGAACCGGGGATCAGGGCCGATACCAAAGCATTCTGGGATCGGGCGGTGCCGGCCGATCCAGCCTGGCAGCACAATACGAGAAATGCCGGGGAGGACAACGGGCACAGTCATCTGCGAGGTCAGCTCCAAGGGCCGTCGGTCACCATTCCCTTCCTCGACGGGGCAATGTTGCTGGGGACATGGCAACAGGTCGTCCTCGTCGATTTTGATACCAAGCCTCGCACCAGGGAACTCATTATCCAGATCATGGGTGAATGATGGCGATGCAGGGGCGAGTCTTGATCTCGGGAATCTTGCTCGTCAGCCTCTGGCCTGCCCTGTCGATGGCGGAGTGGGGGAAGCCGCTGGGCGGGTCCTACGACGGGCCTGAAGGCAAGCCGCGCGTGGTAACACCCTTGCCCGCCGAGTTGGGCGCGGATGAGCGGGCCACCATGGCCGTGTTCGAGCGGGCGACCAAATCCGTGGTCTTTATCGCCAACACCGCGATTCAACGAGACCCCTGGTCGTTTAATCTTTTTGAAACCCCACAAGGTTCCGGAACGGGATTCGTCTGGAATAAGCAGGGGCACATCGTCACCAATTTTCATGTCGTCTACGGGGCGAATTCGATCACGGTGACCTTGGCAGACCGGACGGAGCATAAGGCCACGCTCATCGGCGCCGACCCCGATCACGATGTGGCGGTGCTGCAGATTCGTGCACCGGAAGAGACGCTGTCGCCCCTCACCGTCGGGATGTCGCAGGATTTACGTGTCGGACAGAAAGTCTTGGCGATCGGGAATCCGTTCGGCCTCGATCATACGCTGACGACCGGCGTCGTGAGTGCGCTGGGTCGAACGATCAAGTCCTTGACGAATCGGACGATCGAAGGCGTCATTCAGACCGATGCCGCCATCAACCCTGGCAACTCCGGCGGGCCGCTCCTCGATAGCGCCGGGCGGTTGATCGGCGTGAACACCCAGATTATGAGCCCCAGCGGGGCCTTCGCGGGAATCGGCTTTGCGGTGCCGGTCGACACGGTCAATCGGATCGTGCCGGAGTTGATCAAGCATGGCAAACTCATCCGCCCGGGGCTTGGAGTTTCGCTCATTCCCGATGCGATGGCGAAGCGGTGGGGCATCAAGGGGCTGATTATCGGGAAGGTGTCGCGTGGAAGCGGAGCGGAGCTGGCCGGGCTGAAGGGGGCGCGTGAAACCGCCACCGGACGGGTGGAATTGGGCGACATCATCACGGCAGTCGACGGCAAGCCAGTTGCAACTTTGGACGAACTGATGGATGTCATGGAACGGCACAAAGTCAACGACCAGGTGACGGTTGAGATCCTACGGGGAACCAATCGGGAACGCGTCTCCGTGACCCTCCAAGCCGTCAATTGAGCGGCAGTGATAAGCGGTAATCCGAACGGCGGCTATGCTAGGATCATGAATCTGTTCGGTATGGAGGACCACTGATGAGCGATCGCCGATCGAGTAAGCCACAGGACCCGGAGCCCAACGGGAAGACAGGGGATGTTGCGAGTCCCGCGAAGGGTGTGGGATCCGATCCACTTGAACTCTTAGAAGAATGTCTCGCTTTATTTCCCGAGAGTGATCCCCGCCAGAAGATTCTCTACAAACTGCGCCATACCATGATCCTTGGGCAAGCGGCGCAGCAGCAACGGGACGTCGAGCTGAAAAAAGTGGCCGACGTCATCGCCAAGCTGACGGCACCGGCCAATCGTGTCGGTACCCTGCTTGAAGTGCCTGGTGAAGGCCTCGCGCGCATCCTGGTGGGAGGCGCGGAGTATTATGCGTCGGTCGACCCGCGGGTGCAGGCTGCCGAATTGAAGATCGGTGCTCAGATATTGGTCAACGATGCCTATGCGGTGATCAAGGTCTTGGGGTATGACCGCAATGGGCCGGTGTTCAAAGTGGCGGAAGTCCTGGGGGACGGGCGGCTTCGTTTTGAGCATGAGATGGGGCGGCAGGTCTTGATCCTTCAGCGGTCGAGCGACCTTGCCGGTGTGGACTTGAAGGCCGGCGATGAAGTACGCATCGATCCCAGCCTCCATGTGGCGATTGAAAAGATGGAGGATCGGAAAGCCACGTCTCACCTCCTCGACGAAGTGCCCACTGTGACCTGGGAGCAGATCGGCGGACAAACGGAAGCCATTGCGGCCATTAAAAAGGCCATCGAATATCCCCTGCTCCATGCGGACACCTTTCAGCGGTTCAAGTTTACGCAACCGAAGGGTTTTTTATTGTATGGCCCGCCCGGCTGCGGAAAGACCCTGATCGGGCAGGCGGCCGCCGCCAGTCTTTCGAAGCTGGTGGGAGCGTCGACCCAGGCGACAGCCGGTGCGAAGGGGGACAAGCCGCCGGTGACTCGCGGGGCGTTCCTCCATATCAAGGGGCCTGAGATTCTGAATATGTGGTTGGGAGAATCGGAGCGGATGGTCCGCGATCTCTTCGCCCAGGCCCGTGCCCGCCGGAAAGAAGGGGCCTTGCCCTTTATTTTCATCGACGAGGCGGAATCGGTGCTCGGCACGAGACGGGCGTCTCGCTCATTCAATATTTCCAGCACCCTGGTGCCGATGTTCTGTTCTGAGATGGACGGGATCGAGTCGCTGCACGATGTGGTGATCATTCTGGCGTCGAATCGCCCGGATCTCATCGATCCGGCCGTGCTGCGGCCTGGGCGTATCGACCGCAAGATTAAGGTGAGCCGCCCGAATCGTGAGTCTGCGGGCGCGATTCTGAACGTGTACCTGACGGATGATCTGCCGCTGGATCGGCAATGGGTAGATCAACATGGCGGGGACCGCAAGAAGGCCTCTGCCGACCTTGTCGAGCATGCGCTCTCAGCGGTGTTCTCGCGCAACGATGAGAATCGGCTGCTGTCGATCAGACTCCGAAGCGGACAGAATAAGGTCCTCTATCGGAGCGATCTGGTCAGCGGGGCGATCCTGGCTTCGATCGTTCAGCGGGCCAAGGAACAGGCGATCGAGCGGGTGATTGCGGCAGGCGGGTCAGACCAGGGGGGCATGACGCTGGACGATCTGGTGAATTCCGTGCATGCAGAATTCCGGGAGGGTGAGATGTTGCCGCCCGACGATGCGGCGGAAGAATGGCTGAAGCTCCTCGATCACCATCCGGAGCAAGTCGTAGGAGTCTCTTCGTTCCGGAGAGGGCGGCAGGCAGAAGAGAAGTTGGTGGGACAGATTATTTAAGTGGGCAGATGGCAGGGGGCTCTCTTTGCTCCCAGAGCGCGCACGATCAGCATGTGCTCGCTCGATGGGCGCAGTCGAGAGCACCCCAGCCATCTGCCGTCAATCTGTCCTTGAGACGGAGTGGGTGACGGAAACGAAGATGCGACTGTACGGGATCGAAACAGAATACGGGATTACCAGGGAAGATCAGGATGCGGTCGATCCGGTGGTGGAATCGATGGAGCTGGTCCGGGCCCATTTGACAGCTTCATTCGAGCGGCGCTGGGATTATGGCGGCGAAGATCCGCACGAGGATGCGCGGGGGTTTCGGGTTCTTGGTCTACAGCAGGATAAAGAAGAAGACGAGTTCGCCAAGGTCGATGCCCATCGGCCTTTTTCGTTTCATGAGATGAAGAGCGATCTGGTGCTTCCGAACGGCGCACGCTTCTACAACGACCATACACATCCTGAATATTCCACGCCTGAATGCCGAACGGTGAGAACGCTCCTTGCCCACGACCGTGCCGGAGAGCGGATTGTCCAGCGGGCGGCGGAGCGGCGCAATCAGGTGCTCGGCGGGTCCCCCGTGCAGCTCTATAAAAATAATACGGATTTTCACGGGCATAGTTATGGCTGTCATGACAACTATCTTGTCTCACGCGCGATTCCCTTTCCCTCACTGACTGCAGGGATGTTGCCGTTTCTGGTGAGTCGGCAGGTCATTGCCGGAGCGGGCAAGGTTGGCGTGGAAGGCCAAGAAAGCGGGTTTGTACCGGGCCAGTACCAGTTGTCTCAGCGGGCCGACTTCATGGAGACGGATTTGAGCGTCGATACGATGCACAACCGGCCGATTCTGAATACGAGGGACGAACCGCATGCGGTGCGGGAGAAATATCGGAGGCTCCATCTCATCATCGGCGATGCCAACATGTGCGAGTACAGCACGGCGCTGAAAGTCGGGACGACGCAATTGGCGTTGGAGTTGATCGCGCGCAACGCGGCGCCGGCGCTTGAATTGGAACATCCGGTCACCGCGGTCAAGCAGTTATCTCGCGATCAGAACCTCAAGGCGACGGTGCGTCAGCGAAATGGCCGCACCATCACAGGCCTCGAGATTCAAGAGCAGTATTATCTCGCGGCGGAGAAGCATTTGGCCGGTACCGATGCAGAGACCGATTGGGTCCTGTCCGAATGGGCCGACACGCTCCGGCTCCTTGCAGGCGATCGACGGCAATTGGTGGGGAAGCTCGATTGGGTCACCAAACTCTGGCTCTTGGAAACCTTTATGCAGGAAGAGCGGATTGGATGGGACGATCCCTGGCTGGCGAGTTTGGACTTGGAGTACCATAATGTGAATCCTGAGCGCGGGCTCTTTCTCGGGCTTGAGGCAGAGGGGAAGGTCTGGCGGATGACGTCGGAACAGGACGTTGAATCGGCCTTGGTCGCTGGCCCGATCGATACCAGAGGGGGGATTCGCGGCCTCTGCATCAGACGGTTTCCGGATCAAATCAAATCGATGCAGTGGGAGCGGATCCGGTTCAGCGGGGGCTTGCTTCCGCGGACGTTGGAAATGGGCGACCTCTTTGAGCCACAGGCGGTGCAGGCTTGCGCACAGATCTTCGAGCAGGCGGTGTCCCCGATGGATGCGTTGAACGCATGGAATAGAGAAATGGAGTCCCGATCATGAACTACAGCTCAATGCCGGAACGTCGTGAAGGGCCGGGCAGCCCGATGCCGAAGGCGCCGAGTCCGTCCGAAGAGGGTGGCGGGCCGAAACGGCCGGAGACCGGGTCGCCGGACAAGGATAATCTGCTCAAGCGCATGCGCAAGGTCGATCCGAAGCAGGCTGAGCGGTATCGGCAACGGACAGGAGAATAAAGACGTTAGGGGTAAAGGGGTTAGGCGTGAGGGGGTAGATTCAGAGGTCTGATCGCCTGACGCTTCACGTTTCACGCTTCACGAGGGGTTTTCACGATGGGGATGCAAGGGGATTTTCTTCAGCTGTTGAAGGAACAGGGCTACACGCTGGGCGTACCGGCATCGGTGGGGACCGGTCATGCGCTGACGAATGCCACGACGATTTTGGCGTTTAAGTATCGCGATGGCGTCCTGGTGGCCGGCGATCGCCGCGCAACCGCCGGCAATATGGTGATGTACGATCGGACGGACAAGGTGTTGGAGATCGACCGGCACAGTGTGATGGCGATTGCTGGTGTGCCTGCGACTGCCTATGAAATGGTGCGGGTCCTGGAACATTCCTTCAAATATTACCGGCGAACGCAGCTGCAGGAATTGAGTTTCGACGGCAAATTGCGAGCGATCTCCAAACTCTTAAAGGATAATGTGCCGGCGGCCTTGGCCGGGACTGGCGCGGTGGTTCCGGTGTTTGCCGGCTACGATTTTGAGCAGGGCTCTGCCAAGATCTATTTCTACGATATCCTGGGGGCGGAGTTTGAAGGCGTTGAGTATGCGGTGTCCGGCTCCGGTTCTCCGACGATTCGAGGCATTTTGCACTACCTGAATACCTGGGGCGATCAGCCCCTCAATCGGCTCCCTGAAGAACTGGCCATGGTGCAGGCGCTACGATTGCTCACGAGCGCGGCAGAGTTCGACTCGGCGACCGGCGGTGTCAATCGGGAGGCGAGTCTCTACCCTGTGATCAAGTTGATTACCGGGGCCGGCGTGCAGACGGTGCCGGACGCGACCTTGAAACCCCTCTATGAATCACAGGTGGTGCGTTATGTATGAAGAGCCCTATCGCTGGGTCGAAGCCGTCGGCAATCGACGGCAGTATCTCGACGAGCAGTTTAAGCAGGGGAGCCCGGTTGTCGCGCTGACCTATGATGGAGGCATTCTCCTGACGACGGTGAGCAAAGGGACCGCAAAGCTCTATGAGATCTATGACCGATTGGCATTAGGTGGAATGGGGCATCCCACGGATTTGGAAAAGCTTCGTTTCAGCTTGCTGGAAATGGCGCATGTCGAAGGCTTTAACCGTTCGCCGTCAGACGTGACGGGATCGAGGCTGGTGAAATACGGCATCGCCCCTGTCATTAAGCAGGCGTTTGAAGAAGTGTATAAGGCGCCGTTCATCGTGCGTATTCTCGTCGCCGAGTTGGGGGTGAAGCCGGAGAAGGATGCGCTCCTGACGATCAACTACGATGGCACGTTTGAAGAATCGACCGGTTGTGCGGTCTTGGCGGCCACTCCAGCTGCCCAGACGAAGATGACGGCCTATCTGAAGGAGCAGACGCCTGCCACGCTGTCGTTGGAGCAGGCATTGGATCTGGCATTGCGAGCCTGGGCCATTGGCTCCCTCGCGCATCAACAGGAAGAGACGGATCAACAGACTGAGTCCGATCCATCTGCCGGCAAAGCTGGTGCAGTGACCGCTCCGGTCCCTAGTGCCGACGTGCTGATGGCGCATGTGCGTGGTATTGCCGGAGGACGGACCCTTGAATGTGCCGTTCTTGAGCGCCAGGCTCCTGGTACGTCCAAGTATCGGGCGCTCAAGCAGACGGATCTCTCACGGCTCCTGCCGAAGGGGCTTCAATCAGTCGTGGCAAACTGAGATGTTGAACCGTATTTTCGGACTTGAAACCGAATACGGACTCTTGGTGAACCAAGAGCAGCCCGATCACACGCCGACCTGGTTCGCCCACAAGATTCGAGACCATCTGTTTCACGTCCAACGGCGTGGGGTGCTGGATCTGCACCATCGTGGGCATGATGAGCCGCCCGGTAACGGAGGGTTTCTCACCAATGCCGGGCGCATGTACCTCGACATGGGACATCTGGAATGGGCCTCGCCGGAATGTGAATCGCTCGGCGATGTCGTGGCTGCCGACCGCGCCGGCGATCAGTTGCTGCAGGCTGCCGTGGAAGACCTCGGTCTGGCGGATCAGGTGTCGTTGATCAAAAACAATGTGGACCATGAAACCGATGCGACCTTCGGGTCGCACGAGAACTATCTCGTGTCGAGACGGTTCCCCTTTACCAGGCGTGGCCTTGGGCCTCTGGTCACTTTCCTCGTCACCAGACAGATTTTTACGGGAGCCGGGCGTGTCGGAACAGCTGGCCCACAGGACGCCTGGGTTCAGATGGACCGGCTCATCGTGCCGCGGGGAGCGAATCAGCGCCATGGGCAGCATCCTGCCATGCCGTTTCAGATTTCTCAGCGCGCCGATTACATCGTGAACGATTTCTTCGAATGGGTGCAGCAGAATCGTGCCATTGTGAATACGAGAGATGAACCGCTGGCAGACCCGAATCAATATCGCCGTATTCATCTCCTCCTCGGCGATTCCAATATGGCGGAGGTGGCGACGGCTTTGAAGTTGGGGACGACAGGGCTGGTTCTGCAATTGATCGAAGAGGGCCATGCGCCGATCGACCTGGAGCTCCATGAACCGGTTGAAACCATGCAGGAGCTGTCACAGGATCAGGACCGGCAATGGATCGTGCGGCTGCAATCGGGGAAGTCGATCTCCGCCATCGACATTCAGGAGGCCTTTCTCGCAGCGGCGCAAGCCCACTACCGTGGGCAGGACGGCGAAACCGATTGGGTGCTTGATCAATGGGAGGCAGTTTTACAGGATCTTCGCGGGGATTACACCAAGTTAGTCGGCCGGGTCGATTGGGCCTCGAAGCTCTGGCTGCTTGAAACATTCCGGGAGGCGGAGCAGTTGACCTGGGCAGACCCGGCGTTGAAGAGCCTCGATCTGGAATATCACAATCTCCATCAAGGCAAGGGGCTCTACTTTGGCCTTATGGAGGAAGGTCGGGTTCCGCGACTCACCACTGACAAGGCGATTGCCTTGGCCATGGACCATCCGCCCCGCAATACCAGAGCCTTTGGGCGCGGCGAACTCGTTCGGCATTTGCTGGCTAGTGGATCGCCAGATGAACCGGCCGATTCCAGGCCGGAAGAGCGATTTTCCCCATCCTATGTAATTAACTGGTCGATCTTCCAATTGCGCGGGCAGGCGCCTTTCCCCATGCCGGATCCCTTCAAAACCTACGTCCAGGAAGTCCGGACGCATCTGCAATCGGTGTAGTCTGATTGGGCCTGCGCGCCTTCTCTAGTTCGTCACAGAACAGATTGAATAGATGGATAAGTTGTCGAGGTGCTATGCTTCTCTATGACGTATATCCGCTAGGCTGATGCTATGGGAGTGATTGAGGGAGGGCAGCATGAAGGCACGTAAGTGGATGATGGAATACGGAGTGGCGATGGCGCTGACGTTTTTGTTCGCCGTGATCCTGGGGCATATCCCGCTTTTTCGTGAGACCACCGTAGAGAAACTGCGTGCCTCAGATCTGGTGCAATGTATCGGATATGGCAGTGTACTGGTGATTGCCTGGCTCGGGGCCCGTCAATTGACCTCAGAGCCACCGGATGAGTGGACGTGGCTCATACCCTACCGGGCATTAATTCTACCGGTGACGACCCTCGCAATTGTGTCGATGGCCTACGGTGTATTGCTCTACGTCTGTGATCCGTTTCTCAGCAAGTCAGGAAAAGGGATCTATAACTGGATGTTTATCGCCGGCATTATGGCGACCAGTGCCTGGCTCATTGTGACGTGGGTTAGGAAGTGCGCACATCAGGTCGCTGAGCAGGAGTCCCGACGATTGAGCAAGCAAGCCGCCTAGCTTCTCTTCATTATGCCGGCTACCTCGTTGGACGAGGCAGCCGGGCAGCTCCTGCTCCGGACAGTCCTATCGATTCGACAATTCTGTTTTCTGCCCAGAATCGGTCTTCATCCTGCCGGTATTGCTGAACGAATCCGCAATGGCCGCCATAGTAGGGTGCAGCCAGTTGAATGCTCTGGTTCTGATGGATAGCCGGGAACGAAAACATCGAGTAGGGAATGAACGGATCGTCTTGTGCCGTGACGATGATGGTTGGCACGGCGATCTTTCCTAATACATGCCGTGAGCCGGCCAGATTGTAGTAGTCAGCTCCACTCGCATAGCCTCCGTCTTGGGCGGTGTAACGGTCGTCGAAGTCGCTGATGGTGCGGATGCGATCGAGTCCGGTGAGGTTCCACTTTCCTGGAAAGAGCTCTGCTTTGCGCCTCATGCGCGCTTTGAGCTTGGTCAAGAAGTGGTAGTGGTAGATCCAGTTTCTTGGCTCTTCCAATGCCTTGGCACATTGCGCCGGATCGATATTCGGGCACACGGCGATCGCGCCGGCCAACGCTGTTTCCGACGAGCCGAATTCTCCGGCTGCTTTGAGGACGAGATTTCCTCCCATCGAATAGCCGACAAGCCAGATGCGATCGAGTCCATCCACGTGCGCCAATTCATGAACGACGGCTCGAAAGTCCTGGCTCAAGCCGCTGTTGTAGAGCGTCGGCGTGAGGTGTTCGGTCCCGCCACATGTTCGTTGGTTCATGCGGATGACATTGAAGCCTGCACGATAGGCTTTTGCCGCAATCCCATGCATATAGTGCGACTCGCTACTGCCTTCAAGTCCGTGCACGAGTACGATGGTCTGGCAATTGGTTCTGGCTGTCTGCCAGTGGCAGAAGCCGAGTACTTGGGTATGAGGCTGGGTGGTGAAGAGTCGCGACTCAGTCGGTATTCCGGCAAGAAGCGCTCGGCGAGACCAGTAACCTGGCAGAACGGTCATGAGATATGAATTGTGGAGGAGGGCTGCCGGTGTGAATATTCGCCAGTCAGGCTCCATGGTGGCCATCATCGATGAAAGTCCAAGTCGCTCCGCAGAATGAATTATCGGAACACGGTAAGCTGAAAATAGCATCAGTCCCACTGAAGACGACAAAGGCCTTCGAGAGAGGTCTCGAAGGCCTTGAGATTGTGGCTCCCCGGGCAGGAGTCGAACCTGCGACCAGCCGGTTAACAGCCGGCTGCTCTACCACTGAGCTACCGGGGAACGAGACAGTCCGTCATCGGGCTGCGTATTCTAGCAAAAGATTTCTGTTGGGGGGAGATTTTTTTCTATCAGGGCAATTGATTGATTGTGTGCTGTCGGCTAAACGTCAAAATCCTCAGTTTCATCTTCATTTGAGGTCGCATCGGTCCGTCCAGCCGCAACGGATGCGTAGTGAATGGCCCAGGTGAGATAGAGGTTCCCGCTATCGCGCATGGTATCGGCAGCCTTGATGAGTGTCTGCGCTAAATCAGGATCCTTCCCGCTGGCATGAATGTCGGCTGCCCGCCGTTCGAGTACTTTCGGGTACTCATGAATGAGACCTGAGATCTCTCGAATGAGCTCATCGATGACATTATCTTCTGTTTCCATCTGTTCTCCCTTAGAGCGGCACCAACAAAAAACCCCATAGCGCAGGCGCCATGGGGTCTTGCGCGGGAGACCCGCTACGAACAACTGTTAGCCTTGGTAGGCCTGCCCAAGAGCTGCTGATTCACCCTTATTGGACATCAGCTGCCCGGTGGCGCTGACCGCCTGCATGCTGATGGCATTATGTTTGGCCGCGTCGCAGACGACCACGCAGAGCTCACAGCCCTTGCAGCGGTCAATCATCACTTCGGCTACCATCTTGCTTGGATTAAGGTCGAGGCAATTGGCCTCCGGACAATACATGATGCAGAGGCGGCATCCCTTTTTGGCCACGCATTTTTCATCGATGACTTGCGCTACGTTATACATGCGAGCTGGTTCCTTCTCTCTCGTTAAGCGGCGACGGCAGGATTACCGACTCGCAGCTCATACTTATTCTCTTCGGCCCATTTACTGGCGATTTCATAGGCCGCCTGCACGGTTGCCAAGTTCTTAGCCAGCAACATTTCTTTCTTGGCGAACTTTTTCTTGATCGCTTCATCCAAGGAGGCGGTTCCACCGGAGGCGACGAACTTCTTGCCGAACCGTTCCTGCAAGGCGCCGTCCAGGGATTCCATCGAGACGCACTTGGTGATGCCAGCGACCGATCCGATCATCGCCATATTGGTCGAGAGCTCGGTGCCGGCCACTTCAATCGCGAGCTCGGTTCCCGCAATGTAAAATACTTTCACATTGAGATCCTTGAGCCGTTCAATGTCATCGGCTGACAGCAACTCCTGGTCGGAGTTGATGACGACGAGGCCGCCTTCCTTCACGCCTGAGTAGAAAGGCATGGTGTAGCTCTTTCCCATGGTGATGACCTGGGGATGAAAGACCTGGATGACGTCAGGAAATACCAATTCACCACGGTCATAGATTCGTTCAATGCCGATCCGGCAATAACTTTCGGCTGGCGCCATACGCTTCTCGGCGCCGAAGAAGGGATTAGAGATCGAAAACTTGCCGTCGCGGTTGGCGGCCATGGCCAGGACATGCGCGGCAGTGACGGCGCCCTGTCCGCCCAATCCCGACATCCGAATATTCAGTCGTTTCTTGATCATGGTCGTCTCTCCTCCAGAATCAGATTAGGCTCCCTGAGAGGCCAGCTGCTTGGCTGCGGCCTTCTTTTCCTTGTCCTTGGCGGCCATCTCTGCCAGGAGTTGCTTGGCTGGCTCACTGATGTACTCTTTGTAGGCGAACCGCTCGGTCGGCTTTTCAGAATCCCGCATTTCCTGGAGACCTTCCATGCTGTTCTTCCCGATTTCGAGAATGCATGGCGTATAGAGCTGGAGGTAGGTCGGTCCAATTTCCCGCGAGATCATGACTGCGTTCCGGACTACCTTCTCAATGAGTGACGGTTTGCTGACGGTGCATTGCACCACGTAATGGCAGCCTGATTCACGGGCGATTTCCGGCAGACGGACTTTGTCGAAGAGTTTGCCGACCGGCGCCATCTTGGCGACGAAGCCCTTCTGCATCAGACCGCTCTCCTGGCCGCCTGTGTTGGCGTACAGTTCGTTGTCGAAGCAAATCGTGGTGAATTTTTCCTGGCGGAACCAGGCTTGTAAGGTCATGTCGAGGCCGATATCGACGGTGGCGCCGTCGCCGGCCAGCACGACCACGTCTTTCGTCCGGCCAGGGAAGCGGACACTGAGGGCGCGCTTCAAGCCGGAGGCGATGGCGTTCTGGTTGCCGAAGAGGGAGTGGATGTTGTGTACGGCCACCATGGGGAACACCAAGCTGGTACAGCCGGTGGAGCCGACCATGACGGTGTCTTCGGGGTTAGGCAAGGAGGCTAGGATGTAGCGGAAGGCCATGGATTCCGGGCAGCCGGCGCAGAGAGAATGCTGCTCGATCAGTTCCTTGCTGTTGCCGATATCCTTCCAGCCCCGGTCTTCTTTGCCGTAGGTCGCACTCTTAACCAGGTCTTGATAGTCGGACGGCATGATGTCGTACAGGTCTTCAGAAATTTTGATACGTTCCTTGCTCATGATGGCCTCCTCAATACGTGCGTCTTATTCAGGGCGTTTAGTGCTTGCTTGTCTCGATCCAATCAGCCGCGACTGGCCATCGACACGGTACGTATGCCAAGCAGGGTCTTGATTTCGGAAACGATGATTTCCGGTGGCATCGTCATGCCGCCGCAGACGCGCGGGCCTGCATGCACCCGTTCGCTGTTGGGGATGGTGGCCTTGATTTCCTTGGCCAGCCATCCGGTCACATTGAACTCCGGGACGATGATGTGTTTGGCGTTCTTCGTAGCTTCACGGATTTCTTCGCCCGGCCATGGCCGCAAGACTTTGACCTTGACCAGACCGCAACGGATGCCCTCGTCTTCGAGGAGGCGGATGGCCTCTCGGCCCTGCGAGACTGCTGTGCCAGAGGCGACGATGATGACCTCGGCGTCAGTATTTTCTGTTTCAATCAACCCGTTTAGCCATTTGATTGTATGTTTGCGGGACCGTTCCACTGCCGCCCAGACTTCTTGTTGCCAGGATGCGTGGGTGGCGTAGCTGATGTAGTTGCTCTTCATGACAAACGGATCGCGCATCATCCGGACTGGTGGACATTCCATGTCCATGCAGGGCACGGGCGAGCGGTAGGGGTCGTAGGGAGGCAGGCACATGTCGGCCGGAGTCAGATTGACCACGTCCTTGGTGTGCGTGACGAAGAATCCGTCGCAGCACAGTGCCAAGGGAAGGTGCACATCCGGCTCTTCCGAGACCATGTAGCCCTTGAGAATCCAATCGAAGAAGTCCTGCGCGGTTTCCGCATGCCAGACGAGCATGCCGGTATTCAATAGATAGGCGATTTCGAGTGTGTCGGGCTGAATCGAGAGCGGCGAATTGATGCCGCGGCAGGTGACGATCATCTGGATCGGCAACCGTGCGCCGGACCACATCGGAAAATTCTCCATCGCGCGCATCGTACCGGGGCCCGCGGTCGTCGTGAAGACGCGCGCGCCGCCGAAGGCCGCTCCTGCGCATTGCGACATGACGGCGAACTCGCTCTCGCCGCGGAAGTAATCACCGATGTACCCCTCGGCAAAGAGTTCGCCGATCAAGGCGGCTGCTTCGCTCTGCGGTGTAATCGGGTAGGCAATCATTACGTCGCAGCTGGCCCGCCGAAGCGCTTCCTTGATGACTTCACTGCCCGTATAGAACGACGGCGTACGGGGCGCGTCGTTCATCATTTTCCAGGTGTCGGTAAAGGTCTGCCCTTTTTTATTTTTCGTGCCGATGACTGAGTGTGTGTCTGCCATGGATCAGCCTCCTTTCACTCTCTCCAGAACTTCAAACGGCTTAGTTTGAGGCTCCGCTCTTTGCTGATGTCAGCCGTGGTTGGACTGTCCCTTTCAACTTTCTCACCCACTCGGCCAGTTTCATGATCTTTTCGACCGACGCGTCGCGGAAGGACAGCATCGCATCTTCATGGCCGGCCTGAGCGCACATCGCAATCGTGTAACAGGATGTACCGCCTCGAATGATCTTGAGCGCCAAATTTGCCTGATGGCAATGGACCCCGACGAACATGCAGCAATCGATTTTATTGTGCCAAATGGTCAGATTCGGGTGGTTGGGATTGATCTCGACTTCAGGATTGATCTTGGGATATTTGGGGCGGTAGTCCGGCATCGGAATCAGCATGGGCGTCTGCCCTGGCTGCACACATTCCTTGAGCGTATTGTACAAGTGACGGATGGCGGTTGCCTTTTTGGCAGCTTTCTCGTTCCATGCCCACAGAACTAAGGGGCCAGGGAAGATCGTCGGCACTTTGGCCATGAGGAATTGTTTCGCCGCTTCCTCGTATGCCTTTTCCTCTGGGACGATCACACCGTTGATGTGGGCTTCCCCAGGGTTCGGCAAGCAAATGCCCATGCTCGCAGCCGATGGAGGAAGGAAATGTTCCGGGCCTGGAAGGACGCGATACTGAGTCATTACGGCTTACTCTCCGGCAAGGGGTTAAAGAACGAGAAACACAAGTTTTTCGATGATCTGGATCTTCCTCACTCTAAGCTTTTTCTATGTCACCTGCAACCTCGCAGAAGGCCCACCGTCGTGAAATTTCGGGCCATCTAACGAGAGAGGCTTAGGTCTTTTGTCCTGAGCTGCTGGCTTGCCCGCAGGTAGCTAGTCGTGCCCGTTGAAACGCGCATATTATAGAGATGTGGATTTCGCCCTGTCAAACTAATCGACATGGCTTCAGTAGCTATGGATTTGCTATCTGCTCGTGAATAATAGGTGCGTATTCAACAGGTTGCAAGGTGTCATGGTAATTGCTCGCAGGCAGGGTTTGACCCGAGAACGCAGGCCCGCTCAAGGTCATCTTTGGCGAGTCGCCCCTGTAGGCGTTCTCGATATAGTTTTGCCCTGTTGACGAGGGCCGCAGCATTGGTGGGATCGACCCGAATAACAGTGGACAGATCTTCAATTGCCCGCTCAGGCTGATTCAGCTTGATGTAGATCTCGCTTCGAAGCGCATAGGCCTCCTTTTGATAGGGGATCCAGCTTTCAGGCGTTTGGGCATTAATTAACTTCTTCAGTGTGGCCAATGCCTGCTGCCATGATTTGGTTTCTGCCTGGCGGCGCGCTTGCGTCGTGTATGCGCCGATGAGTCGCTGGCGGGCGATATCGGCAAACGGATCGAGCTCAAGAACTTGTTCGTAGGCAGCAGTCGCCTCGTCCCATTGCTTCAACCACGTGAATGTATCTCCCTTCCCAACCCATGCCCATACATTTTTCTCATCGAGTGTGATTGCGCGATCAAAGTCTAGCTTGGCTTTATCCAGATAGTCTGAGTAGTCTGAGGGCTGAGTCTGTTGAGAAAAGGCCAGCGAGACCAGTCGGAGATAGGTTTGGCCTCGTACGATCAGTGGATCGACGTAACGGTCATCGAGCGTGGCGGCGTCGGTGCTGAGCTGAATTTTGTCTCGTAGGTTGTGTGTGTGGAGCGCGGTTTCCAGCAACGCGCGCGCGCGTTGCTGTGAGGCAGACTTTCCGCCCGGCTCAATGGCCAACATTCGGACACCGATCGGCTGCTGTTGAAGCGCTTGCAGTTGGGAGCGTAATTGGTGGTTTTCCTGCTGGAGCTGGCGAAAGTGTTGTGCGAGTTGCTGATCGGATTGCAGTCGCCGTACGGCCTCCGCGAGACTGCTTATATTGACCGTGGCGCGAATGCGTACAAAGAAGACGGGGCGATCCCGTTCGAAGGAGCGTCGGGATTCGAGAATTTCTGTTTCCGTGATGGCTGCGGCGATTGTTCTGATTTCCAGGGAGCTGGCTTGCGCGCTTCTTCCTCCAGATTCTTTTTCCACATCGTGGAATGTGGACTCGAGATAGATGCCCGCTTCCTCCACGGCCTTTCGCTGGGCTCGCTGGAGGACTTTTTCTTCTGCAACGGCCAAGGTATCGCCGTCAGCCATGACGTACTGGCTGTCGGCGACGACGATTTTCGTAGCGGCACCCATTGCCGGAGCTCCCCATAGAATGAGTGAGAAGATGAGAGGGCAGAGCAGTTGCTGGTGCAGTTTCATTAGACAACTATACCGCTCGATTGGTGAAGGGGCAACGCAACGAAAGCAGGGGCAGGTATCTATGGGGAGTTAGGGACACGACGCGTGGCTCGCAGGCCTAGGGTTAGCGCGCTTTCGGGAAGACTTGAACGAATGGATGGACTTCGACCCGTTCAAATACACCATGGACGGTATAGGGGTCTTCGCGGGCGAATTGCTGTGCATCTTCCAGCGAGTCCGCCTCAATGACGATCAGGCTCCCGGTTTTATCCGTGAGCGGACCGGCCAACACAACCCGGCCTTGCGCGTCGAGGGGCTCCATCTTGGCGAGATGCGCAGGGCGATGGATTTTTCGCTTGGCCTCCCCGTCGGGACCGTCGAATCCGAGAATAACGAATTTCATCTTGATACCTCGACGGCACTATAAAATGTTGAGTTCAGGCAAGATCCTCGATGGGACAGCGATCTTTGTAGCCGGTGGTCGTTTCATGCCACCAGCGAACTTCTTGCTCTCCGAGCTTCCAGCAGAGATAGACCACTCGACCGTCACGAAGATGGGGGAAGTCACAGAGGCCAAGGTCCAGGTCCTTCACCAGGATGCCAAGCTCCTGGATCGCCTGAAGATTCGTACTGACTTGCTGAAGACCGGAGATGTACAGATGCCCGACAGTGCTGCCCCCGCCATATTCAGCTCTTGCGCTAGCTTTCTGAATTTCATCCTTTGTTCGAGCCAGGACAGCCTTGGCCTGCTGGATTGATATCAGCTTGGAGTTCAGCTGGGGAATGAGGTGATTAGCCTCGGATAATGTAAATGTTCGCTCGTGCTGTTCCTGTTCGTCGTCATGTGCCATGGTGTACCTCTAAAGGAAGTTCCTCATGTATCACACCATTCTTTTGGGCTGCAACTGCAAGGCTGGCGTAGTCGTATCATCGGATTCTGGGGGGGGGATTTCGGCTGGACTGGGCATATGAGGGAAAGAGGGTTGGTGAAAATAGAAAGTGATTCATGTTGACAAGGCACATCGCTCACGTTATCCTTAGATCAATATCTCAGCTCGGATCAGCGTTCTCTCCACACAAGAAGACTTCCGGGGCGCATCTCGAAACAAGCCACAATCGTTCAGGCCATAGAGACATTCAGCTCGGCATGAGTTTCCCCTTGCGACAATATCCGCAGATATGAGACAGAGCCGTACCCTGATTAGCGACGGGTGTAAGCGAGTAAGTCCTTCACGGGTCACCCTCTTTAGTTAATACACACAACATACGATCGATCATCGAAGACATTGCCATTCATTCGGTTTCTGGACAATTTCCCATGGTTCACCATGTGCGAGCGCTGCCGATGACGACGCAGCTGAGGGCTTGAGAGGATACTCATGACACAAACGAAGGGGGAGGTTATGCATCTCGCGGAGCTGAAGCAGAAATCTATCGCCGATCTCAATGAGGTGGCGCGCGATCTAAAGATCGATGGCGCACCGAATCTGCGAAAGCAGGAATTGATTTTCGCGATTCTGCAGGCGCAAACCGCGAATAATGGCGTAGTCTTTGGCGAGGGCGTGCTCGAAACGCTCCCCGACGGATTCGGATTTCTGCGTGCTCCCGATTCGAACTATCTCCCAGGCCCCGACGATATTTACATATCCCCCTCTCAAATCCGGCGTTTCAATTTGCGCACCGGCGACACCGTCTCCGGCCAGATCAGACCGCCGAAGGAGAGCGAGCGGTATTTCGCGTTGCTGAAGGTCGAGAAGGTCAACTTCGAAGATCCAGAAGTGTCCCGCGACAAGATCCTCTTCGATAACCTGACGCCGCTCTATCCCGAAGAGCGTCTGAACCTTGAGTTTGATCGTGAAGAATATTGCACCCGCGTGATGGAGCTCACGACCCCGATCGGCAAAGGTCAGCGTGGGCTGATCGTTGCGGCTCCCCGAACCGGCAAAACGATGATGCTGCAGGCCATCGCCAGGGCCATTCTGAAGAACCATAAAGAAGTGACCTTGATCGTGTTGCTCATCGACGAACGGCCGGAAGAAGTCACCGACTGGCAGAGACAGGTCAAGGCCGAAGTCATCAGCTCCACCTTCGATGAGCCGGCTCAGCGCCATGCACAGGTGGCTGAAATGGTGCTCGAAAAGGCCAAGCGGCTGGTCGAACATAAAAAAGATGTCGTGGTGCTGCTGGATAGCATCACCCGTCTCGCTCGTGCATACAATACGATTGCCCCGCCAAGCGGCAAGGTACTGTCGGGAGGATTGGATTCGAACGCCCTCCAACGCCCGAAGCGGTTCTTCGGCGCGGCCCGCAACATCGAAAACGGGGGCAGTCTGACCATCATGGCGACGGCGCTGGTCGATACCGGAAGCCGGATGGACGACGTTATCTTTGAAGAATTCAAAGGAACGGGCAACATGGAAGTCCATCTCGATCGCCGCCTGGCCGACAAGCGGCTCTTCCCGGCCATCGATATCAGCCAGTCCGGGACGAGAAAAGAAGAATTGCTGGTGGACAAGGATCGCCTCAACAAGATGTGGATCTTGCGCAAGGTGCTGAGTCCGCTTGGAACGATGGAAGCTATGGAGTTTCTGATGGACAAGCTGCACGGCACCAAGACCAATCAGGAGTTTCTCCAATCGATGAACCGGTAACATCCGACTTGTAACTAGTCGCCGAGACAGGGTACAGTAGCTGGCCTTCGAATGGGCGAAGGTCGAAGATTTTGACGTCAGGGGAGTGGGAACTATGAAGAAGGGTATTCATCCCGTGTATCGGGAAGTCGGGGTGCATTGCGCCTGCGGCAACAAATATAAGACCCGATCGACGGGCGGCGATATCAATGTCGATATCTGTTCAAACTGCCATCCGTTTTTCACGGGGACGCAGAAAATTATCGATACCGAAGGACGGGTCGAACGATTCAAGAAGAAGTACGCCAAGAAAGAGAAGTAGCTCAAGACGTGATCATACGAGGGACCCTGCTTCGCTTGAGGGGCAGGGTCCCTTTGTTTTTGTGCATCAGGGGTGGAGTGCGAACTTTAAGGGAAACGGGGCCATGGAAGCCGTCTTACTGAAGAAATGGGAAGTGTTGGCCACTCGATTCGATGAGTTGACAAATCAGCTCATGGACCCGTCCTTGATGAGCCAACCCTCGCAGCTCCACAAAGTCAATAAAGAGCGGACGGATATCGAGCCGGCTGCCAAGCTGCTCGTCACCTATCGGGACAACGCCAGGCAGTTGGAGGAAGCGGTTCAAATCCTTGCGGACCCCACGGCCGGAACCGAGATGCATAAGATGGCGATGGAAGAGAGTGCGCAGCTCGAACGTCAGCAGGCTGAAATCGAGCAGCAGGCCCAAGAGTTTCTCATTCCCAAAGATCCGCGAGACGAAAAAAGTCTGCTTTTCGAAATTCGTGCCGGAACCGGTGGTGATGAGGCGGCGCTTTTTGCCGGGGTCTTGTTTCGCATGTACAGTAAATATGCCGAGAGCAAGGGCTTTAAGGTCGATGTGGTCGAAGCCACAGAAATCGGTGGCGGAGGCTACAAGGGAGTCGTTGCGCTGATTGAAGGTAAGGGAGCGTACAGTCATTTCAAGTTCGAGGCCGGGGTTCACCGGGTGCAGCGTGTCCCCGTGACCGAGGCGAGCGGCCGGATTCATACCTCGACCGTCACCGTTGCGGTGATGCCCGAAGTGGACGAGGTCGATGTTCAGATCGATCCCATGGATCTTCGAATCGACACCTTCTGTTCGTCCGGTGCCGGAGGCCAGAGCGTCAACACGACAAAGTCGGCCGTGCGGATCACCCATATTCCAACCGGAGTGGTGGTGAGTTGTCAGGACGAACGGTCGCAACTGAAGAACCGCACAAAGGCGATGCGGACTCTGCGAGCCAGAATCGTCGAGGCGGAGCGGGAGAAGCAAGATGCGGAAACCGCGCAGAACCGCAAGGCCCAGGTGGGCACGGGCGAGCGGAGCGAAAAGATCCGCACCTATAATTTCCCGCAGAACCGGGTGACCGATCATCGCGTCGGTGTGACCTTGCATAAGTTGGAGCAGGTGCTCGAAGGCGACCTCGACGAATTCGTTCAGGCGTTGAAAGCGCAGCGCCAGCAAGAAGTGGGGGTTGCGTAATGATGGATGCGGTCGCTCCTCTCCCTCAGTCGGTCAGCCAGGCCACGCTTGGCGAGGTCATCGTCGAGGCGCGCCGGCTGCTGGAGCTGGCGGGCATCGAGACTGCGGAGCAGGAAGCTCTGTGGATGATGGCGCACGTGCTCCATCTTTCCACGCATCATGTTGTGACCGACCGAGACCGACTCCTCTCCTCTTCCGAGCTATTGGCCGCGAGAAGCGTAATCACGCGGCGGGTTAGCCGCGAGCCCCTGCAATATATTTTGGGGACCCAGGAGTTCTGCGGGCTGGAGTTTACTGTCAATCCAGCGGTGCTCATCCCGAGACCCGAGACTCAGTTGCTGGTTGAATATGTTACGCAACGGATTTGTGCCGATCGGTCGGCCACCATCGTCGATGTCTGCACGGGATCCGGGTGCATCGCCGTGGCGATTGCACGGATGAGACCTCATGCGAGGGTCATCGCGACCGATCTCTCCGGCCCTGCGCTCAATGTGGCCAGGCAGAATGCTATTCGGCTTGGAGTCAGCGAGCGGATCACCTGGTTGGAAGGCGACTTGCTGGGACCATTGGTGGAGCAAGAGCTGGAAGGGCAGGTTGACGTTATTGTCTCGAACCCTCCCTATATTCCTGAGCTAGATTGGGCAACGCTTCAGTCGGAGGTGCGGTTGTTCGAGCCACGAGGTGCACTGGTGGCAGGGCCTCAGGGGACGGAATTGCACGAACGGTTATTACAAGAATCCGGTCGATACCTGTCTCTTGGCGGTGCCGTAATCATGGAAATTGGGGCCGGCCAGGCTCGTGCGATGCGCCGGATTGTCGAGCAGATGCCAGGCTACAGATTTCACCGGCTGGTCCTGGATGAAGCGGGGCTTGAGCGGGTGGTGATTGTGGAGCGAGTGGGAGCCTAGGACAAGATGGATCGGACAGTCATCACCGGCGGAATACCGCTTCGAGGAGAGGTGCAGATCAGCGGGGCGAAGAATGCCGCGTTGCCGATCTTGGCCTCCACCATTCTTGGCGGCGGCGAGTGCGTGATTACCAATGTGCCCCGCGTGGTAGATGTTGTCACCATGGGGAAGCTGTTGGGTATCCTGGGCGCAAAGGTTCACCATGAGGGGAACCGTGCGGTTATCGATGCGGGGATAATCAGCTCGACCCAAGCCCCCTACGACCTTGTCAAAACCATGCGGGCCTCCGTGCTGGTCTTGGGGCCGCTGTTGGCACGATGGGGCGAAGCGACGGTGTCGATGCCCGGTGGTTGTGCGATCGGGTCACGGCCCGTCAATCTCCATCTTGCCGGACTGGCCAAAATGGGTGCAGAAGTTTCGATGGAACATGGGTATATTCGCGCTACCGCGAAGCGGTTGACTGGCGCACATATTTACTGTGACACGCCGACGGTGACTGGAACGGAAAATCTGATGATGGCCGCGACGCTGGCCCAGGGGACCACGGTCATTGAGAACGCGGCGAAAGAACCCGAGATCGTGGACCTTGCGAATTTTCTTGTGAAGCGAGGGGCTCGCATCGTCGGTGCCGGAACGGATGTCATCACGATCGAAGGAGTCCGTGAGTTGCACGGGAGCGATCACGACGTCATCCCAGACCGCATCGAAACTGGCACGTATCTCGTCGCCGGGGCTATCACGCGGGGCGCGGTTACAGTCAATCGATGCTGTCCTGGCCACTTGGATGCCCTGTTGATGAAACTACGGGAATCCGGCGTCGAGATGCAGGTGGGGCAGGACCGGATTCATCTCAATGCGGCTTCGCGGCTCAAAGGCATCGACATCCGGACGTTGCCCTATCCAGGGTTCCCTACTGATATGCAGGCGCAGATGGTGGCCTTGATGACGGCGGCCGAGGGCACGAGCGTGATTACGGAGACGGTCTTTGAGAGCCGCTTCATGCATGTCGAGGAGTTGCGGCGGATGGGCGCCGATATTAAGGTCGAGGGCAACCGGGCGGTGGTGACCGGGCCGACCAGGCTCACCGGGGCGCCGGTGATGGCCTCCGATCTTCGTGCGAGCGCCGGCTTATTCTTGGCTGGGCTTGCGGCGGAAGGCACCACGGAGATTCTCCGGGTCTACCATCTGGATCGTGGGTATGAGCGGATGGAAGAGAAACTGCGTGGATTGGGTGCGACGATCACCCGTCACAAAGAAGGGGCGGCTCCGGTCGAGACGCGCTGACATCATGCTGACAATTGCCTTGTCGAAGGGGAAAATGTTGGACCTCACGCTGGACGTGTTTCGTCGTGCGGGCTACGCCATGGGCAGTCTTTCCACCGAGAGTCGCCGGCTCGTGTTCCCCTGTCCGGAGATCGGCATGACCTTTCTCATTGTGCGGCCGACCGATGTGCCGACCTATGTCGAATATGGCGCCGCGGATGTCGGAATTGTCGGAAAAGATGTGTTGATGGAGCAAGATAGCGACGTATATGAGCCATTGGATTTAGGATTCGGAGCGTGTAGAATCGCCGTCGCTGCGCTTGAGGGACAGGCCTCACGGGATCGGCTGTCCTCGAAAATTCGGGTCGCGACCAAGTATCCGAAGATTACCGAGCGGTATTTCAATCAGCGCGGCGTGCCGGTCGAAATTATCAAGTTGTACGGGTCGATTGAGCTGGCGCCCTTGGTCGGCCTGGCCGATCGGATCGTCGATCTGGTCGAGACCGGCAATACGTTGAAGGCGCATAATCTCGTCGAAGTGGAGTGTATTGCGCAGTCTACGGCTCGGCTGGTCGTCAATCGAGCGAGTCTGAAGCTGAAGCATACGGTGGTCACAGAGCTGATTCAAAAGCTCCGGGCCGTCAGTTGCACATCAACCGGGCCTCGAACAGCCGCTCCGCGCAAGCCTTCGCGTGGAGCCCGTCGAACGGTCAAACGGACGAGTACATGAAGATCGTGGCTTCCACCGAGCGAGCCTTTCTCCCCGCACTCAAAAAAGTCACGTCGCGTGCCCGTGTGCAAGGGGCTGCCGTCGAAAAGACGGTCAAATCGATCTTGCAAGCCGTGGAACGGGGCGGCGATAAGGCCGTCCTCCGCTATACGAAACAGTTCGACCGCGTCTCCATGAAAGCCACGGAGCTGCGAGTCACCCCCGAAGAAATCAAAGAGGCCTACTTCCACATCCGAAAAGAAGAGGGCGACGCACTCCGGTTTGCGGCCCAGCGAATTACGTCGTTTCATGAGCGCCAGCGCATCAAGACCTGGATGTATCAGGACAACGAGGCGACGCTTGGGCAGGTGATCACGCCGGTCGATGCGGTAGGGGTCTATGTGCCGGGCGGCAAGGCCGTCTATCCCTCATCGGTGTTGATGTGCGCGATTCCAGCCAAGGTGGCGGGCGTCTCTCGCGTGGTGATGTGTACGCCGCCGCAAAAAGGCCCGATCAATCCCTATTTGCTGGTCGCCGCCGATATTGCCGGCGTGACGGAGATCTATCGCGTCGGGGGCGTGCAAGCCGTCGGTGCGATGGCGTACGGGACCAAGACGATCCAACGTGTCGACAAAATCGTGGGGCCCGGGAATATTTATGTGGCGACGGCCAAGCGGCTCCTCTTTGGCACGGTCGGGATCGATATGGTGGCCGGTCCGAGCGAACTGCTCGTCGTCGCAGATGACGACGCCAAGGCGGCGCATGTCGCGGCCGATCTCCTCTGTGAAGCGGAGCATGACGAAGATGCGCAGGTCTATCTCGTGACCACATCGGCGCAGTTGGCGAAGGACGTGGTGCGACTCATCGGCAGCCAGCTGAAGGGGTTGCAACGGGAAAAGATTGCCGCCAAGTCCATTGCGCGCCATTCGGTGGCGTTTGTGGTCACGACCATGGACGAAGCCATCGATGTGGCCAACGAGATTGCCCCGGAACATTTGACCCTCTCGGTGGATGAGCCGTTCGACTATTTAGAGAAAATCCGTCACGCGGGGGCGCTCTTCTTGGGTCGATATACTCCCCCGTCGGTGGCGGATTACGTGGCCGGTCCAAATCACGTGTTGCCGACCGGCGGGACGGCGCGTTTCTTTTCGGCCCTTTCTGTCCACGACTACCTCAAAGTGAGCAATATCGTTCACTACACGAAAGAGGAGCTGAGCAAGGTGAAGGATCATCTCGTTCGGTTGGCACACATCGAAGGGTTCGACGCCCACGCGAAATCAGCCCAAAGCAGGTTTTCATGAAAAAGAACGGATCGGCACCCAGGCAGGCATCAATTCATCGCGCGACCAAAGAAACGGATATCCATGTCGACTGGCGGTTGGATGGCAGCGGGCAAGGGAAGATCGAGACCGGCATCCGGTTTTTCGACCATATGCTGGAACTGTTGTCCAAGCACGGGTTTTTCGATCTGACGGTCAAGGCCAAGGGCGACATCGACATCGATGAACACCATACGGTGGAAGATGTCGGCATCGTAATGGGCAAGGCCCTGCATCAGGCATTGGGGGAGAAGGGCGGGATCAAACGGTTCGGTTTTGCTTCGCTCCCGCTGGATGAAACGCTGGCTCAGATCACGGTGGATCTCAGTGGCAGGCCCTATCTTGTCTATAACGTGAATCTGCCCGATCGGAAGATCAAGACGTTCGACCTCGGCCTCTTCGAAGACTTCTTTCAGGCGTTTGTCACCCACGGTGGGCTCAACTTGCATGTGAATCTGATGTACGGGCGCAACCCGCACCACATCATGGAAGCGATTTTCAAAGGCCTCGCCAAGGCGTTGGATCAAGCGACGATGCCGGAAGAGCGGTTGGCAGGAAAGGTGCTGTCGACGAAGGGCATGTTGTAGATCCCGTCGGTTTGATAAAGCTAAACGGCTCAAGGGGACAGGCCATAAGTTGCCTGTCCCCTTTTTATTTTCATAGAGAGGAGTGGCAGGACAAGCCTGGTTGCGGTATGGTTACGTCCTTTCCACCAGTGGGTATGTTCTATGATTGCGATAATCGACTACGGCATGGGCAATCTCCGCAGTGTCTCCAAGGCTTTCGAGGCAGTGGGGCATGAGGCGGTAGTTACGCGTGATCTGGGCGTGATCGGGAATGCGAGCCATGTCGTATTGCCCGGTGTCGGCGCATTTGGCGATTGTATGGCCAACATCGAGCGTTATGGGCTTGCGGAACCGATTCGCGCAGCGATTCAATCGGGTAAACCATTTTTGGGTATCTGTTTGGGACTCCAATTGTTGTTTGAAGAAAGTGAGGAGTTTGGCACGCACAAGGGTCTCGGCATTATCCCCGGCAAGGTTAGGCGGTTTGCTGCCGACCAGGGGTTGAAGGTGCCGCACATGGGTTGGAACAACGTCATGATGGAGCGGCCCTGCCCCCTGTTCGAGGGGATTCCCGATGGATCGTACTGGTATTTTGTGCATTCATTTTATGTCGACCCTTCTGACAAGGCCGTTGCGGCGACGAAGACGGATTACGGGACGACATTTGTATCGAGTATCTGGCGGGACAATGTCGTGGCCTGCCAATTCCATCCTGAAAAGAGCCAGGCGGTCGGGTTACGGCTGATCAAAAATTTTGGAGCCTGGGCATGAGTATGATGCGCAACAAGGGATGGTCGGTGGCCTTGGCGGGACTGGCTCTGTTGACGGTCGGTGGCTGTAGTGGATCCAAAGTCACGACGAAATCGTCTGCGGAGTTGCCTCGGTATCAGATTCGTACAGTCGCCTTGATCCCGTTCACCACGCTCGCGACACCACAAGTAAGGGATGTTGTCGATCAGGGCTTCTCCGCGCCTCAGGGGGCTCGCCGTTCTGATATGACGCTCGCGGTACCACCGAATACTGAACAGCTCATTCGGCAAACAGTCACCGTGCCGGCTGGCGCTGGGGCGACAGTCACACAGCTACTCTGGAGCCGGTTGAAGTCTCGGCAGGGTGTGACCGTACTTGCGCCGAGTGAGGCAGCAAAAGTGCTGGCGTCTCAGGCGACGCCTCAATCTGCCACTGGACAGGCACTGGCGATGACTGTGGCGAAACGGCTCACGGTCGATGCGTCGCTGATCGGTCAAGTGTTGGTGTATCAGGAACGGGTTGGTGGTCGCTTTGGTGCCAGTCCCCCAGCCACAGTGGGGTTTGAAGCGAAGGTCATCGCCGCCGACGGGCAAATCCTGTGGGAAGGGAATTATTACGAGAAGCAGCGGCCGATGACGGAGGACTTCGTGGGCTTTATTCAGCGGCATGGAGTGTTTGTCACAGCGGAGGAATTGGCGATCTACGGGGTCGACCATCTGCTTCGTGAATTTCCGTTTGGAACGGCAGAAGAACGTTAACAGGAGACGGTTGTGTCTATGCTCATTATTCCCGCGATCGATTTAAAAGATGGCCGTTGCGTGCGGTTGCGTCAGGGCGATATGGCGGCTGAAACGGTGTATTCAGACGACGTGCCGGCTGTTGCAAGGCAATGGCAGCAAGGCGGTGCGACGCTGATCCATGTGGTGGATCTGAACGGAGCGGTGGAGGGTGAGCCGCGCAATCTTTCCCAGATCGAGGCGATCATTCGCACCGTGAGCGTGAAGGTACAGGTTGGGGGAGGGATCCGGTCGATTGAAACCGTGCGTCGTTATCTCGGCGCAGGTGTGAGCAGGGTGGTGCTTGGGACTGCGGCATTGACCGATCGGTCTTTCTTGGAGAAGGCCTGCCTGGAGTTTCCTTGTCAGATTCTCTTGGGACTGGATGCGCGGGATGGGAAGGTGGCCGTCAAGGGCTGGACATCGGTATCGGAGACGAAGGCGACCGATTTGCTCAAGGAGTTGGCGGGCCATGCCTTGGGGGCTGTGATTTATACGGACATTGCCCGCGATGGTATGTTGGCTGGACCGAATCTGGTGGCGTTGCGGGAAGTGGTTGAGTTGTCCTCCTTCCCGGTCATCGCGTCCGGGGGGATTTCTCGCATTGAAGACGTGCGAGCAGTACAGGCGCTCGGACCACGAGTTGAAGGGGCGATTGTCGGGAAAGCGCTTTACGATGGCAAGTTAGATTATCGGGCCGCTCTCGCGGCTCTTGGGGCTGAGTAGGGCTACGCGTGAGGAATTCTTTACTGACAGTTTCGTTTCACGTTTCACGTTTCACGCTTCACGGGTTGGTATGTTGACCAAACGGATTATTCCCTGTCTCGATGTCAAAGACGGTCGCGTCGTCAAAGGCGTGAGCTTTGTGAATTTGCGCGATGCGGGAGATCCGGTCGAAGTGGCCACGGCCTACGATCGCGAAGGCGCAGATGAACTCTGTTTCCTCGATATCACGGCCTCCCATGAGAATCGCAAAACGATCATCGATGTGGTCGAACGGACGGCGGCGCGGGTGTTTATGCCGTTGACCGTTGGCGGAGGCGTGCGAACGCTTGAGGATATCCGTGCCCTGTTGAATGCTGGCGCTGATAAGGTGAGTATTAATACGGCGGCAGTTCAACGGCCAGAATTTGTGAAGGAAGCGGCGGAGCGATTCGGGACACAATGTATCGTCGTGGCGATCGATGCCAAGCATCGTACCGCGCCGGTAGCAGGGTGGGAAGTCTTCACCCATGGCGGTCGTAAGTCGACCGGCTTCGATGTCGTTGAATGGGCGAAGAGGATGGCCCAGTATGGGGCCGGTGAGATCTTACTTACGAGTATGGATCAAGATGGGCAGCAGCAGGGGTATGACCTCGCGCTCACGTCCGCAGTATCGGAGACCGTCTCGATTCCGGTGATTGCGTCGGGCGGTGTGGGAAATTTGGAGCACCTCTATGATGGATTCGTCAGAGGCAAGGCGGATGCGGTCCTGGCCGCGTCGATTTTCCATTTCCGCACTCACACGATTCAGGAAGCGAAAGCCTATCTTCGTCAGAAGGGAGTTGCGGTTCGATAATGGATGTTGAACGATTGAAATTCGATACGCAGGGGCTCATTCCGGCAGTCGTGCAGGATTGGCGAGATGGCACGGTCCTGATGGTGGCCTACATGAACCAGGAGGCGCTGCAAAAGACCCTCGACACGAAGTCGGTGCATTTCTGGAGTCGGTCGCGTAAGGCGTTATGGGAGAAGGGTGAGACCTCGGGGCACAAGCTGCAGCTCAAGGATCTATTTTTCGATTGTGACGGCGATGCCCTGCTCGTGAAGGTCGAGCCAGTCGGTCCGACCTGCCATACGGGTGAGCGGGCCTGTTTCTTTTCCCGTCTGGATTCTCCTGAGACGAAAACGTCTGAGTCCTGGGGGGGAATTCTGGAGCGCCTCTACCAGATGATCGAAGAGCGGAAGCGTCAGCCCTCAAGCGAATCGTATACTTCCAAACTGCTGCAAGGCGGAGTCGATCGTATTTTGAAGAAAGTCGTCGAGGAAGCCGGGGAAGTGGCAATTGCCGGCAAGGGTGGGAGGAAGGACGAAATCGTCTATGAAACGGCGGATCTGTTATTCCATACATTGGTAGCTTTGGGGCACCACGGCATCACGCCGCAGGAAATCTATCAAGAGTTGGCGACTCGGTTCGGTAAGTCTGGCTTGAGAAAGGAGCCAACTTCATGAGCGAATGCCTCTTTTGCAAGATTGTGGCGAGAACCATTCCTGCCGCACTTGTGTACGAGGACGATCTGGTGGTCGCGTTCGAGGATATCAATCCCCAGGCTCCGACGCATACGCTCGTCATTCCCAGAAAACATGTGACCTCGATTGCTGAACTGCAAGACTCAAACATCGAGCTGCTCGGGCGCTTGATGCTGGCCGGTAACAAGGTCGCGAAACTGAAGGGGATTACCGAGTCCGGGTACCGATTGGTCGTCAATACCGGTGCGCATGGCGGACAGAGTGTGTTTCATCTGCATCTTCATGTGTTAGGCGGGCGCCATCTTGCCTGGCCTCCCGGCTAGCCTGTTCCCACCACGTTGACAGATTTCTTTCCCGTCTGCTACCCTGAACGGTCTATTTTACGACCACTTACGTTTACTGTCCTCACCGGTGTCAGGTGGGGGAATAGGAGCTGCGACTCCCGTGGGCCGAGGTCTGATTTCTGAAGACGTAATCAATCAAGTCAGAGATCGGGTCGATATCGCGGAGGTGGTTGGCCATCACGTGAGTTTGACCCGGGCCGGCCAGAACATGAAAGGTCTCTGTCCCTTCCATCAGGAAAAATCGCCCTCCTTTACGGTGAGCCCGTCTCGCCAGATTTTTCATTGTTTCGGCTGTGGTGCGGGCGGCAACGTGTTTGCGTTTTTGATGCGGATCACCGGCGCGAATTTTCCCGAGACGGTCCGTGACCTTGGGCAGAAGTTTGGAATTGTCGTGCCCGAGAGCGGGCCGAATGCCGGGCCTCAGGCCGCACAGATGAGCCGTCTCGAGCCACTGAACCGGGCAGTGACGGCATGGTTTCAGCAGAATTTACGAAATGGATCGGCTGGCGCGACGGCGCGGGATTACCTGGCGAGCCGAGGCATTCAGGCTGGGACAATCGAGCGGTTTGAAATTGGCTATGCGCCGTCTGAGTGGGACGGGCTTATTAAGGCGCTGAGTCAACAGGGTTTTGCGCAGAGTGATTTAGCCGCTGCGGGATTGACGGTGGCGAGAGAGCAGGCGTCCGGGTCCTATGACCGGTTTCGCGCCCGTGTGATGTTCCCCATTACGGATCTGCGCAAGCGGGTTGTCGGTTTTGGTGGTCGCATTCTTGGCGAGGGGACCCCGAAATACCTGAACTCTCCGGATACTCCCTTGTTCAAGAAGGGGCAGACACTCTACGCGTTAGACCTTGCGCGTGAAGCCGTAGCCAGGCTAAAGACGGTGATCGTCGTGGAAGGGTATTTTGATGCGGTCGCCCTTCATCAAGCCGGATTGACCCATACGGTTGCGACGCTGGGAACCGCACTGACGGCGGAGCACATTCAGGTATTAAGACGGTTTGCTTCGAAGGTCGTCCTATTATTCGATCCGGATCAGGCCGGGGTTCGTGCTGCATTGCGGGGGCTCGATCTGTTCGTGAATAGTGGGCTTGGCGTGAAAGTTGTCTCGTTGCCGGCAGGCGAGGACCCCGATACGTATGTGAGGAAGGAAGGGCCGGAGGCGTTTGCACGGCTGGAAGAGCAGTCTCCGAGCCTCCTGGATTTTGCGCTCGAACATAGTTTGAGTACGACCGATTCCAGTACGATCGAAGGGCGAATCCGCAGCGTGGACGATGTGCTGCGGATTCTGCAAAAGAGTGAGCACCCGATCGAACGAGAGGAACGGATTCGTGTGGTGGCCGAGCGATTGGGGATTAGTCAGCAACGATTGATCGAGCGGTATCCAGCGCTGGTACAGTCGGAAGGCCGCCGACCGGCGACGGCTCAACCGGCCAGTCCCTCACCGGCGACATTCAAGGGTGTGAGCGAAGAGCGAGATTTGGTGTATTTGCTATTGCACGGGCATTTGACCGCTGCCGATGTGCAACGGCTGCGGCCCGAGGCCTTTTCGGTTCCGGCCTGTCGAATCCTCGTCGAGGCGGCGTTGACCCATCTCGATCGGGATGGCCGAGTTGGACTCAGGTTGCTGCTCGATGCGGTGGCCGATCATCCGGATTGCGGGTCGCTGGCGACTGAGTTGTCTGTGCGGGAAGACCATTTTGACGATGTGCCGGCCCACGTTGCGGGCTGTTTAGAGACCTTGGAGCGGAAGCGGGCCGAGGCCGCGTTTCGAGATTTGACTGCGCAACTCAAAGCCGCCGAACGGGAGGGCCGTGGAGAGGATGCGCGGATACTGAATGCACAAGTGAATGAATTGAGCATGCAAAAGGCCAATCGGCCTGCAACCGGGATATTGTCCTTAGTGAAGGAGTAGTCATGGCGAAACAAGAGTTACTCGGCGAAGTAAAAAAGCTAATCGCGATCGGAAAAGAGAAAGGCTTTTTGACCTACGACGAGTTGAATAGCACGTTGCCTGCAGAAGTGGTGTCTTCCGAGCAATTCGGCAGCATCATGACGATGTTTGGCGAAATGGATATCGAGATCGTCGATGCGCCGGAGGGGGAGCGGATTAAAAAGGCCCGGGATGCCGAGGAGTTGAGCGATGACGCCGAGGGGGCCGACTCCGGATCCGGTGCCGGGGATGAGAACGAAAAGGAAGAAAAAGATGAGAAGGACGAGAAGGAAATCGATTTAACTCCAGGCGCACTCAGCCGGACAGACGATCCGGTTCGACTCTATCTCAAAGAGATGGGCAGTGTGGCGCTCTTGAGCCGTGAGGGGGAAATCGAGATCGCCAAACGCATCGAAGAGGGGAAGAACAACATTGCGTCGGTCATCTATGGGATGCCGATGACGATCGAGTTCGTTCTCGCGCTGCGCGATCAGCTGAAGAACGGGACTATCGATGTGCGCGAGATCGTCCCGATCGTCGAGACCGAGGAAGAAATCGAGGAAGAGCAAATCCAGCGGGACTACGAAGAGCTTCGAGTCAAGACCCTCGAAGGGCTGAACTCCGTCCGGAAAATCTCGACCTCGCTGAAGAGTCTCTATGAAGTGGCGCGGACGGCCAACAGCGATCCAGCGAAACAGAAGAAGATCAAGAAGCAGATCGATACGATTCGCGATCAGGTCGTGGAGAAGATGGAGTCCGTCAACCTGCATGGCGTGTTGAAGGATCGGATGGTGCAGCGTGTGCGGGAGTTGGCGATTCAGATTCGCACGGCGGAGCGTGAGATCGTCAGTTGTCAGCGTCGGCTTGGGATCAGCGGAGAGGCCGGAGCGGAGGCCCTGAAAAAGCTGTGCCGCGACCGGAAAGATTTTCTCGCGGTCAAACGCAAGACGAGCTGTACCGAGGAAGCGCTTGAGGACATTAAAAACGTCTATCAGGCGGCGAAGGGCCGGATTCGAACGCTCGAGACCGAAGAGGCTCTCGTGTCCGCGGAAGAGATTAAGGATGCAGTTAAGCATCTGGACGTGGCGGAGGAAAAGGTCAAGCGCGGGAAAGCCGAGCTGGTGGAGGCGAATCTTCGTCTCGTGGTCAGCATCGCCAAGAAGTATACGAACCGCGGTCTCCAGTTCCTCGACTTGATCCAGGAAGGCAATATCGGCCTGATGAAGGCGGTCGATAAATTCGAGTACAAACGCGGCTACAAGTTCAGCACCTATGCGACATGGTGGATCCGCCAGGCGATTACTCGTGCGATCGCCGATCAAGCCAGGACGATCCGTATCCCCGTGCATATGATCGAGACGATCAATAAGTTGATTCGGACCTCTCGCCATCTGGTTCAGAAGCTTGGTCGTGAACCGACGCCGGAAGAAATTGCCGACCGCATGGATTTGCCCCTGGACAAAGTGCGGAAGATCTTGAAGATCGCGCGTGAACCGATATCGCTGGAGACCCCGATCGGAGAGGAAGAGGACAGCCATTTGGGCGATTTTATCGAGGACAAGAAGGCCGTGTCTCCTCTGGAGGCGGCGATTCGGTATGACCTCCAGCGCCAGATCAATAGTGCGCTAGAGACACTCACGCCTCGTGAAGAGAAGGTCTTGCGGAAGCGGTTCGGTATCGGCGAAGCCACCGACCATACCCTCGAAGAGGTTGGTCAGGATTTCGAAGTCACCCGCGAACGTATCCGGCAGATCGAGGCCAAGGCCTTGCGTAAGCTGCGCCACCCGAGTCGGAGCAAGAAGCTTCGCAGCTTCGTGGAAACACTCTGATGCCATGTGGGGGGTCCGAGTGATTTGACTCCGCTCCCTGTGCAGCCTAGAATCACCCGTTGTTGTCTGCGGGGCAGGCGCGACAGAGTCATCCGCCTGATCGGGCCCATAGCTCAGGTGGTTAGAGCGGCTGACTCATAATCAGCTGGTCCTAGGTTCAAGTCCTAGTGGGCCCACCAGCAGGGGCATAGAACTCAATAGATTGAGACCGTTGTGCAGAACAACAGTTAGAGGAGTGCGTTGAACCATAATCTTTCCCCCCTGATCGCGCTGCAAAAGTTGGATCTCCGAATCATGGAGATCAATAATCAACGTCGAAAGATTCCTGAACGACTCAACGCGGTTGAAACCCCGCTTCGAGAGGCCAAGCAGCTTCTCCAGGAGACCAATGCCGCGCTAGAGACTGTGGTCAAAGAGCGGCGGTCGCATGAAAAGGATCTCGAGGTTCACGAAGCCCATACTGAAAAGATGAAATCGCGGCTGTCTGAGCTGAAATCCAACAAGGAATATCAGGCTCATCTGTTTGAGATCGAGGTGGCCAACAAGAAGAAAGGCGACTTCGAAGAGAAAATTCTGCTCTGTATGGAGAAAGTCGAGCAGCTGCAGCAGACCGCCAAAGAAGCGCAAGAGAAGCTGGCCGTCGTCGAGAGGGTCTTTACTCAAGAGAAAAAGATCTCTGACGAATTAGAGAAAAAGATCGCAGCTGAGCTAGCGGATCTTGAAGGACAGCAGCAAGCCCATTCCGCTCATGTCGAGAAGGGGCTGCTCAGGCGGTATACGGCGATCAAGACGGCGGGGAAGGATCAAGCCCTCGCTGAGATTAAAGATGGAACCTGCTCCGGGTGCCGCTTGCAACTCGCCCCGCAACTGATTTCAGAAGTGAAGCGCTCGCAAGACCTTCAGACCTGCCCCTATTGTCGTCGGATGCTCTACTGGGATGGGCAAATTCCTGAGGTGGCACATCCGGGGCCCGATCCCGACAAGAGCTCCATCCTTGAGATCGGCGAGTCGGTTTAGTCCGTTTTCCCCAGTACCGACTGAGTCGTTTTAAAGTGCAGCTTCGCGACCGACCCTAAGCGCTCTTCCCCATGCTTCTTCACAATCATCCGTCCGGCCAGTTCAACGGCGGGTGATGCGCCTTTCGGCAGCGTCGTACCGATCTCGTCCGAGAGCCGTTTCAATCGGAGCAGGAATTCGGCACGGGCGAGGATCGAGGCCGCAGCCACGGCCAGATCGGACTCAGCTTTATGCCGTTGCTCGAGTAGGATGGTGCGCCCTTTCTCTTGGAGCACATTCAGAATCAGTCGCTCGTCGCCAAACTGGTCTGCAATCGCGCGGCTGCAGGAAACCTTTTCCAGTAATGTCTCCAGCGCTTTCGCATGGCCCCAGGCCAGCAGGCGATTCAAATTCCGGATTTTCGCATAGAGTTCGTTGTATCGTTGTGGGCCGATCGCGATAATGCTGTGGGGGCAAATCATCCGGATATCGGGAGCCATGTCGAGGATACGTCCGTCGGAGATCTTCTTGCTGTCCCGAACGTTCATGAGGGCTAGTTCGGCCTGCGTCGTCGCGTCGACGAAGACAGCGGCAATGACGAGAGGACCAAAATAATCTCCCTTGCCGGACTCATCGATACCGATCCGCTCTATCTTGGCTGTTGCTGTTGTCGTGGCCACAGGCTTGTCACTCAAGTAGAGATTTTCATTGCGGCGCGGTAATCTAACAGAGCCTCAAGGGACGGTCAATTTTTACACTCGTAGACGACGGGTGATTTTTAGGAGGAAGTGCGATGCAGGCATGGACGTCCTTCTTGCACAGAGGATTGTTGGTGGTGGCGGGATTCGGACTGCTGGCGGTCAGCGGATGCGAGACGAATCCCTATACGGGTCGGTCACAGTTGCTGATCACATCCGTGCCACAAGAAATGCAGATGGGCGCGCAGGCCTATAGTCAGGTGAAGACCGACCCCAAGCTTCGACAGTCGCAAGATCCTCGAGAGATTGAGCCAGTGAAGCGGGTAGCTGCACGAATTATTGAGGCTGCGAAACGTTCAAAATATGCTGAAATGGCCCAGCAGTTTCAGTGGGAAGTGATCGTCATCAAAGACGATAAAACCATGAATGCCTTCGCATTACCCGGAGGCAAGATTGCGGTTTATACAGGAATTTTCCCAGTGGCACGGACTGAGGCTGGATTGGCAGCGGTCATGGGACATGAAGTTGTGCATGCGCTTGCCCGTCACGGGGCCGAACGGATGAGCCAGGGGCAATTGACGAATGCGGCCTTACAGGTGGCTGGAGCCGCGGCAGGAGCGGCTGGCGGCGGCGGGATGATGTCTCAAGCCGCAATGGCGGCGCTTGGTGCGGGTGCCCAGGTAGGAGTCTTGTTGCCGTTCAGTCGGAAGCATGAATCGGAAGCGGACTACATCGGAATTCTCCTTGCTGCCGATGCGGGGTACGATCCACGTGAGTCCGTGTCCCTTTGGGAGCGGATGGCGCAGTTGTCGGGCGGTGGTGGTCCTTCAGAGTTCATGTCGACTCATCCGAGTAATGAGACCAGAATCGATCAGCTGAAACAGTGGATGCCGGAGGCGATGGGGATTTTCCAATCGAAACAGGCTGCGCAGGCCTTGGCATTGCCGACGCTGCGCTAATTCAGTCTTCTGGCAGGACACGTTTGCTTCGGATGGCAGGAGCATAAGGGTACGGACTTGCATCCGTGGTGTCCCCTTTCTATACTCTGATCGCGCGAGGGAGAAGACCGGGTGATCGCTTGGGGCGGCAACGCTCTTAGAGGAAAGTCCGGACTTCATGGGCAGGGCGCTGGGTAACTCCCAGGCGGAGCGATCCGACACCAGCACCACAGAGAACAAACCGCCGATGGCCAAGGCGATGAGGTGCAAATCTTGTCGCTGAGGATCAGGTAAGGGTGAAACGGCGGGGTAAGAGCCCACCGCGGTGGTGGTAACATCACTGGCACGGTAAGCGTCGCCCGATGCAAGGCCAAATAGGAAGACATCTGTCGGCTTTCCTCGGAGAGTCGGCGACCGGCTGGCCCGGCCGAGGTCTTCGGGTAGGTCGCTTGAGGTTCGAGGCAACTCGGATCCCAGAGAAATGATCACCCCCGCTTGGGACCACATCCCAGACGGGACAGAATCCGGCTTATAGGTCTTCTCCACCGCGCTTTTTTTATCGCTCGACGGAGCTCCCCCTCTGTCACTTTCCCTGAGAAGTGTTCGACCTCGTCGATGAGGACGACGGGAACTCTCGATCCATAACGTTCCGTCAAAGCGCTATCGCCCTCAACGTCCACTTTTTTTGTGGTGATGTTCAGCTCTGCCTGGAGATGCACTGCGATACGGAAGATGACATGGCAGAGATGGCAGTCTTCACGAGAGAGAATGGTCACATGGACTGGCATGTTCATGGAGTGACGACTCAGGGCCAACAGCATGTGCTGGATGATTTGAACGATATCATGTGGGGAGGGAGACTGTCAGCGAGCAGTGGGCGTGGTATGCCGCACTATTGACGCGATGAAATATGTGATGCTAGGATCATACATCTTTATCCCTGATTTTTCAGAACGTTCTGAGTTATCATGGGATTCGTGTCCGGTCTATTTAGGATAAGCCGCAACGCCGCCTATCGTGCCGATTCCTCCGTTCGGTTTTCACCGGCGGGATGGATGGAGGTTCTATCATGAAGCTCACAGGTGCTGAAATCCTCATCGAATGCCTCAAGCGGGAAGGCGTGAAAACGGTTTTTGCGCTTCCCGGTGGTGTCGTATTGAAGATTTTCGACATGCTTCACCAGCAGAAAGATATTGAGGTGGTCCTCACTCGTCATGAACAGGGTGCGGGCCATATGGCGGAAGGCTATGCTAAGGCAACAGGTAAGGCTGGGGTCTGTCTTGTGACCTCAGGGCCAGGCATGACCAATGTCATCACGGCGTTGGCTGATGCCTACATGGATTCGGTGCCGATGGTCTGCTTTACCGGGCAAGTGCCGACGAGCCTGATTGGGAATGACGCATTCCAAGAAGCGGACAATATCGGCTTGAGCCGTCCTTGCACCAAGTACAACTTTCTCGTGAAGAATGTCGCCGATTTGGCGACGACGATCAAAGAAGCGTTCTACATTGCGACGACAGGGCGTCCAGGTCCGGTGCTCGTCGACATTCCCAAAGACGTATCGATGGACAAGGCGGAATTTACCTATCCGAGTTCCGTCTCAATCCGCAGTTATAACCCCGTCTATGAAGGCAATAAGTGGCAGATTAAGCAAGCGGCTGAGGCCATGACGAAGGCGAAGAAGCCGATCCTGTACGTCGGTGGCGGCGTCATCTTCTCGGGTGCATCACAAGAGTTACTGGAGTTGGCTGAGCTGACCCATATGCCGGTCGACATGACCTTGATGGGTCTCGGGGCTTTCCCTGGCGAGCACCCTCAGTCCCTGGGTATGTTGGGCATGCATGGCACCTATTGTGCGAATATGGCGATGCATTATTCCGATCTGGTTGTGGCCATTGGGGCACGGTTTGATGATCGTGTGACGGGAAAGGTTTCTGAGTTTTGCCCGCATGCCAAGGTCATCCACATCGATATCGATCCGACCTCGATTCGGAAGAATGTGAATGTCGATATCCCGATCGTTGGCGATTGTAAGACCGTGCTTCGCGAGTTACTCCAGATTCTTCGTGCCACGGTGAACGGCGATCAACGCGAATTGCGCAAGCCTTGGTGGAATCAGCTTCGTGAATGGCAACAGGCCAATCCTCTTGCCTATCAACAGGCCGCTGATGGTCCGACCAAACCGCAGTACGTGATCAAGCGGCTCTATGAACTGACAAAAGATCTGGACCCGATTGTGTCGACTGATGTGGGGCAACATCAGATGTGGGCCGCCCAGTATTTTAAGTTGGCCAAGCCGAACCGCTGGTTGACTTCGGGGGGGCTTGGGACCATGGGGTTCGGGTTTCCTGCCGCCATGGGGGCGCAGGCGGCATTCCCAGGCCGGTTGGTGCTCTGTATCGCTGGCGACGGCAGTATCCAGATGAATATGCAGGAAATGGCGACAGCCGTCGTGCATAAGTTGCCGGTGAAGATTATCGTGCTCAATAACCGGTTTCATGGAATGGTCCGTCAATGGCAGGATCTTTTCTACGAAGGACGGTATGCGTCGAGCGATCTGGAAACAACGCCGGACTTTGTGAAGTTGGCGGAAGCCTACGGAGCTGTCGGTCTTCGGGCCAGTAAGCCTTCTGAAATCGATGATGTCTTGAAGGCAGCGATTGCCGTGAACAAGCCGGTGATCGTCGATGTGCCGACGTATCGATATGAGAACGTCTATCCGATGATCCCCGCCGGCGGTTGTAATCATGAGATGCTCCTGGAAGATCCTCCAGCCTTGAAAAGTAAGCAGGCAGGATCCGGGCAAGTGACGCCGAAGGATTCGGACACGATCCTCACGGCCTAAACGGTGTCGGAGTACAGATTGGGTATGGAACACATTATTTCGATAACGGTAGAGAATAAGTTTGGCTCGCTGTCTCGCGTCGCCGGCTTGTTCAGCGGTCGTGGGTTCAACATCGAAAGTCTCTCCGTGGCGCCGACGCTCGATCCGTCCATGTCGCAGATGACCATCGTCACCTCCGGAGACGATCGGATCATCGAACAGATCGTGAAACAGCTCAACAAACTGATCGACGTCATCAAGGTCGTGGATTTGAATGAGAGCGATTTTGTCTCGCGGGAGACTGCACTCATCAAAGTGCATACGCGGCCGGAAGATCGCGCAGAAGCGTTACGGATTGCCGATATTTTCCGGGCCAATGTCATCGACTCCACACCGGCAACCTACACGATTGAAGTGACCGGGGATCCTCACAAGATCGAAGCGATCATCAACCTGCTGCAACCACTCGGCATCAAAGAGCTCACCAGGACCGGACGGGTCGCGGTCGCCCGTGAGTCGATTCGCTCGACGAGCCTGCAGACGAAAAAAGTTGCCCGCGAATAGGCGTCACCTCGGACCCAATCGTCCCATCAGTTTCCTGATACGACTATTACCCAAGGAGTGAGCGATGAAGATTTACTACGATAAAGATGCCGATATTCAACAGATCAAGAACAAGAAAGTCGCCGTGATCGGGTACGGGAGCCAGGGACACGCCCATGCGCTCAACATGAAGGAGAGCGGTGTGAGTGTGGTCATCGGGTTGCGCGAAGGCGCTTCCTGGAAGAAGGCGGAGCAAAGCGGGCTAAAAGTCATGCCGGTGGCCGATGCCGTGAAGGCATCCGATGTCGTGATGATTCTTGCGCCGGACGAAGCGCAGGCGGCCATCTACCGGCAGGATATTGCCCCGAATCTGAAACCGGGCTCTTATCTCGCGTTCGGCCATGGCTTCAACATTCATTTCGGACAGATCGTGCCACCGGCTACAACCAATGTATTCATGGTCGCGCCCAAAGGGCCTGGCCATCTTGTTCGATCGGAATATGCAAAAGGCAGTGGGGTGCCCTGCTTGCTCGCGATCCATCAGGACCCAAGTGGAATGACCAAACAGATTGGCCTTGCCTATGCCAGCGCCATCGGGGGCGGGCGGGCAGGTGTGATCGAAACAAATTTTCGAGAGGAAACCGAGACGGACCTATTCGGCGAGCAAGTGGTGCTCTGCGGGGGGCTGACCTCTCTGATTCAGGCCGGGTATGAAACGTTGGTGGAAGCCGGGTATTCGCCTGAAATGGCCTATTTCGAGTGCCTGCATGAAGTGAAATTGATCGTGGACCTGATCCACCAGGGCGGGATTGCCAACATGCGCTATTCCATCAGCACGACGGCCAAGTTTGGAGATATTACCCGCGGCCCCAGGATTGTGACGGAGCAGACGAAGCAGGAGATGAAGAAGATTTTAGGCGAAATCCAGGATGGCAAGTTTGCCAGAGAATGGATCCTGGAGAACCAGGCCAACCGTCCGGTCTACAATGCATTGCTGGCGAAGGGTGAAGCCCATCCGATCGAAGAGGTCGGGGGACGGCTGCGGGCGATGATGCCCTGGCTGAAGAAAGACCAACTGGTCGATAAAAACAAAAACTAAGAAAGAATTGAGGTCTTTGTGGCAGATCGTGCCGTCGGCATCCCGTTTGCCAAAGAAGGAATTCCCTTCATCGGGGCTGCTGTTGGCGTTACACTGCTAGCAGGAATGCTTGGTTGGGCTTTCATCGCGGTGGGTGGGGCGATTCTGACGCTGTTTGTCGCCTGGTTTTTCCGCAACCCCCATCGAGTGATCCCTCAGGGGCCTCGTCTCCTCGTGGCATCCGGTGACGGAAAAGTCATCGCCATCGAAGAGGAGTTCGAACCTCGATTCATCAAGGATCGCAGCATCCGCGTCACCATCTTCTTGAACGTATTCGATGTGCATATTAATCGGATTCCCTGCGAAGGGGTCGTCGAGGAGGTGCAGTATCAGCCGGGTTTGTTTCTCGTGGCCAGCAGACCTGATGCCACGTTGCGAAACGAACAAAATGCGTTAATGATTCGGACGGCTCAGGGCGCAAAGGTGCTTTGTGTGCAGGTGGCCGGATTAATTGCCAGGCGGATTGTCTGTTGGATTTCAGCCGGGGATCGGGCCATACTCGGTGAGCGGTTTGGGCTGATTCGATTCGGATCGCGGATGGATACGTTTCTTCCTCTCGGGACGGTTCTGAAAGTTGCAGTCGGCGATCGAGTCAAAGGTGGCCAAACCATCTTGGGAGAATTGCCATGAAAACTACTGCGCTGCGTCAATCATTCGGCAGAGATGGGAAACGGCGTAAGGCCGCCATGCACCTGATTCCGAATCTGTTCACGACAGGGAATCTGCTCTGCGGTGTCTTTTCGATATTATCGGTGTTCAATGCGAACTACATGGTCGCAGCCGTCGCCATTCTGGTGGCTATGATCTTCGACGTGCTTGATGGAAAGTCGGCGCGGTTAACGAACAGCACCAGCCATTTCGGTCTCGAATACGACTCGTTGTCAGACGTGGTGTCGTTCGGAGTCGCCCCCGGCCTCTTGATTTACTCTTGGGCCCTGAGCGGACAGGGGACATTTGGTATTGCGGTGATGTTTGCCTATGTCGCGATGGGGGCAGTTCGGTTGGCTCGATTTAATTCGACTGTCGCTACGTCGGACGGCAAGTATTTTACCGGGCTCGCCATTCCTGCGGCGGCGGGGGTCGTGGCTTCACTCGTGATTTTCGATCACTATAGCGTCAGGATTGGTACGGAAGTGAAGCCTCTTCTGGTCCTGATTGTGACCCTGACTCTTTCATTCTTGATGGTCAGCACCATTAAGTATCGAAGCTTTAAAGATCTGAAGTTTCGCGGCGGGCGGCACATTACGTATCTCGTGTGGGGAATTCTCGCACTCATGCTCGTCGCCGCCTGGCCCCCGGTCATGTTGTTTGTCATATTCGCCGGGTATGCCTTGCTCGGTCCGGCAGAACGGCTCGTCGGGCTTGTTGCAAAAATGTCCGGGAAGCGTTCACCGGCCAAGACCGAGCAGTCAGTCTGAATTGAATTGTTCGTGGCTGCGACGAGGAGTAGTACGCGATTCGCATAGCAGTGAGAGAGCTGGTGAATGGTGCAAACCAGCCTGTGCGGCGCCGAACTCGCCTCTGAGCCAGAATCCGTGAAACCCGAGTAATGGATTCCGTTTCGCCCCCGTGACCGGGCGCAATGAAGGGTCGTGAGCAGCGAGCGCGTTGTTCATGGCTAAATCAGGGTGGTACCACGGAGCTTCTCAAGCCTCCGTCCCTGGGCGTAGGGATGGAGGTTTTTTTATTTGAGATTGCTGAAAATGCTTTCCCTCAGCGTTCTCGGTCGCGTGCCTCCCTGCGACGTACCCTACGGGTACGCCTCAGTCGTCCCGCTTCCTGCGGCCTTGCGGGAAAAGTATTTTGAGCAATCTCACCAGAGAAGAGAGGTGAAGTCATGACCAGGATAATCAAAATTTTCGATACGACCTTGCGTGACGGAGAGCAATCTCCCGGCGCCAGCATGAATGTAGAAGAGAAGATCATGGTGGCGAAGCAGCTGGCGCGGTTAGGGGTCGATATCATCGAAGCCGGATTTGCATACAGTTCGCCCGGAGATTTTGAAGCGGTGCGGCGGATCGCGCAGGAGGTGGAGGGGCCGACGATTTGTAGCTTGGCGCGAGCACGCCCAGAGGATATCGATCGAGCCTGGGAGGCCTTAAAGGGGGCGCCAAAGGTCCGCATTCATACGTTTCTCTCGACGTCGGATATTCACTTGAAACATCAGTTTCGCATGACGCGAGACGAGGCGAAGAAGCGCGCGGTGGAGATGGTACAACGAGCGAGGGGCTATGTCGACGATGTGGAGTTTTCTCCTATGGATGCCAGTCGCTCCGATCCCGCCTATCTCTATGAGGTCATTGAAGCGGTGATTGCCGCAGGAGCCGGGACGATCAATATTCCCGATACGGTCGGTTATGCGGTGCCACAAGAGTTTGGACGGCTTATTCGAGGTATTCGCGAGCAGGTGTCCAACAGTGCGAAGGCGGTGATCTCAGTCCATTGCCACAACGACCTCGGCCTTGCAGTGGGGAATAGTTTGGCTGCGGTGTTCGAAGGAGCGGGCCAGGTCGAGTGCACGATCAATGGGATCGGTGAGCGGGCAGGGAATACGGCGTTGGAAGAAATCGTCATGGGACTCAGGACCAGGAAAGACTTCTATCAAGCCGACACGAAGATTCATACCGAAGAGATTTCGAAGACCAGCCGATTGGTCAGCAAGATCACCGGCATGGTGGTGCAGCCGAATAAGGCGATCGTCGGGGCGAATGCCTTTGCCCATACGTCCGGCATTCACCAGGACGGGCTGCTGAAGGACAAGACGACCTATGAAATTATGAAGCCGGAGACGATCGGGCTGGTCGAGGGCAAGATGGTCATGGGGAAGCTTTCAGGACGGCATGCGTTTCGCCAGAGACTGGTAGAGCTGGGCTATACGCTCTCGGACGAAGAGGTGAACCACGCGTTCGAGCGGTTCAAGAAGCTGGCCGACCAGAAGAAGGAGATCTACGAAGAGGATCTCGAAGTGATTGTCTCCGAAGAGTTGATCAAAATGGCCGATCGGATCACCTTGAAGTCGTTCCATGCGGCCAGCGGAACGGATCAAGTACCGACCGCGACGGTCGAACTTGAGATCGACGGACGAACGATCGTTCAGACGGGGACAGGCGATGGGCCCGTGGATGCCGTCTATCGGACCATTGCCGCGATCACGCAGACGAAGAGCACGCTCCTCATGTATGTCGTGAAGGCGATCACGGGGGGGACCGATGCTCAGGGTGAAGTCTCGGTCAAGGTTCAAGAGGATGGGCGCACCGTATCGGGCCATGGAGCGGATACAGACATCATCATGGCGTCCGCCCGTGCCTATCTCAACGCGTTGAACAAGCTATTGTATTTGGCGGGAAAGCAGGCGCAGGGCGAGCAGAAGGTGAACTTGATTTAAGGAAAGTGGCCACGGTAAAGTCACCGGCTCCGGCCTGGAGGCGGGACTTTTTCGTTGGCTGTGAGGTGCGCGGTGGTTCATGTCACCCTGGGGGATCGGCCGGAGTTTCTGGCCGGCGATCACACCGTCCTCCGCGAGCTTCTGCATCCGGCGAAGCAGCCGCTCACACTTGGGTATAGCCTGGCGCATGGAACCTTGGCTCCAGGCGGTCGGTCGAAATGGCACAGGCTGACCTCGTCCGAGGTCTACTACATCATCGCCGGTCGAGGAATATTGACGGTGGACGATTCGGCTGTCGCAGTTGAAGCCGGCGCCACTGTGTATGTGCCTCCAGGGGCTAGGCAGTCGTTAGAGAATAGTGGATCCACTGCCATCGAGTTTCTTTGCCTGGTCGATCCCGCTTGGCGGCTAGAGGATGAAGAAGTTCTGGAATAGAGGCTGATGCGTTCATCACGCGTAACGAGGGAGAGTGCTCTGTGAAGGCGAAGATTGCGGTATTAGCTGGCGATGGAGTAGGCCGAGAGATCGTTCCTGAAGCCGTGAAGGTGCTGAAGGCCATAGCTGAGAAGTTCCAGCATCAGTTCGAGTTCGTGTCCGGCGATGTCGGTGGCCAGGCCATCGACAAAGTCGGCGTCCCGCTTCCACAGGAGACGTTGACTCTGGCCAAACAGAGCGATGCCGTCTTGCTCGGTGCAGTCGGCGGCCCCAAGTGGGAAGGGCTGGAATACAGTTTGCGGCCGGAACGCGCGCTGCTGGGTTTGCGGGAACACCTGGGCCTCTATGCGAATTTGCGGCCGGCGAAGTTGTACCCGATGTTGGCCGATGCCTCCACGCTCAAACGCGAGGTCATCGAGGGCATCGACATCCTCGTCATCCGGGAACTGACGGGCGGCATTTATTTCGGGAAGCCGAAAGGTATCGAGAAGCTGCCGAACGGGAGCGAACGAGGGTTCAACACCGAGGTCTATACGACTGAAGAAATCGCGCGCATCGCGAAAGTGGCGTTCGAAGCGGCGAGAAAACGTCGGAGCAAAGTGATGTCCGTTGACAAAGCGAACGTGCTGGAGTCGTCCGAACTCTGGCGTCGAGTCGTCATCGAGACCCATAAGGGTTATCAGGATGTGGAGCTGAGCCATATCTATGTCGACAACGCCGCGATGCAGCTTGTCCGCAACCCGCGTCAGTTCGATGTGATGCTCTGCAATAATATCTTCGGCGATATTCTGAGCGATGAAGCGGCCATGTTAACCGGCTCCATCGGCATGTTGCCGTCGGCCAGTATCGGTGCGCAGGTCGGGCTGTTCGAACCGATTCACGGCAGCGCGCCGGACATTGCCGGAAAGAATGTCGCGAATCCCATCGCGACGATTGCCTCGGCGGCCATGATGCTGTCGTATGGGTTCAGGCTGGATCAGGAAGCGGCAGCCATCGAGCAGGCGATCGTGAAAACTCTCGAACTTGGTTATCGCACCAAAGATATTCATAGCCAGGGGACCCGTCTCGTCAGTACGACGGAAATGGGTGAGGCGATCTTGCGAAACCTGAACTAGCCAGGCTTGTGGACTCGATGACTGTACACCTCAACGTTGGATTGATTCGAACCCTCGCCGGCACCGGAGAGCCTGGCTGGTCCGGTGACGGAGCCGCGGCCCTCGCGGCCTGCCTCAATGAACCCAAGAGTCTGACTCTCGATGGAGAGGGGAACTTGTTCATTGCCGACTCTGAGAATCATGTCATTCGGAGGATCGACAGAAAGACCGGCTGCATCAGGACGGTTGCGGGCTGCGTCCAGGGCGTTGGACCGGAGGCTGCGCCAGTTCCGCCCCCTCCAGCAGCGGAAGGATCGAGCGCCGATCCTTTTGCCGAAAGCGACGCCGTCCATTCGCATGCGTTCACGCAACAGACCGACTTGAGCGGGACCGTTCGGTATGTCGTGGCTGGCACGGCGCAGGCAAAACGTTTCAGCGGAGACGGCGGCCCGGCCGATCACGCCCTGTTGAATTTTCCGACAGCGGTGGTGGTCGATCGGAGAGGGCATCTCTATATTGCCGATACGCTGAACCATCGAGTGCGGCGTGTGGATGCGGTGACGGGTGTGATCACGACGGTCGCGGGCCTTGGACAACCTCGATATTCCGGAGACGGGGGATTAGCCGTGGAGGCCGGCTTGAATGAACCGGTTGCCTTGGCCGTGAGTGATGCAGGCTACCTCTACATTGCCGATCAGAATAATAATCGCGTGAGGGCGGTCGATCTCGCGACCGGAGTGATTCGTACGGTCGCGGGGATGGGAACGGCTGCGTACAATGGAGACGGCATGGCTGCCACCGAAACCGGTCTGGCCGGTCCCGGCGGGTTGGCGCTGACGGCAGATGGCACGTTAGTCATTGCCGATAGCTTTAGTGGAAGGATTCGAGCGGTCGATCTCGGCACTGGCCTCATCAGCACCGTGGCGGGTGACGGTGGAGAGTATAAGTATCAGGGGCCGGATGAGCCGCCCAGCCGCAGTCTGTCACGGCCATCCGGAATCGTGTTGGACGAAGCGGGGAACCTGTTTTTTACCGATTCGGACAACCATCTGGTCCGCCGATGGGATCGCGCGACCGGACGTATTACGCGCATTGCCGGTGTTGGTGTGGCAAGCTATGGGGGCGACGATCGCGCGGCTCTCGACGCCAGCTTGAGTTACCCGTTTGGAATCGTGATGGCTCGTGCGGGGTATCTGTTCGTGGCCGATACGTTCAATCATCGTATTCGCGAGATCGCGCTGTAGGCAGGATCGAGGCTCAGAATGAAAAAGAAACAATCAGGGTATGTGGTGGCGATTGTCGGTGCGACCGGGGCAGTCGGGACTGAAATGATCGAGGTGCTAGAGGAGCGAGAGTTTCCCGTCTCACGGCTGGTCCCTCTTGCATCGGCTCGTTCTGCCGGCGGCACGGTGACATTCCAAGAGAAGGAGATCCCGATTGAAGTCTTGACGAAGGATTCGTTTGCCGGCGTGGACATCGCGCTCTTTTCTGCCGGGGCGGAGCTCAGCCGAGAGTTCGCGCCGATTGCGGTGAAGGCCGGTGCGGTGGTGATCGATAACAGCGCAGCCTGGCGGATGACTCTTGAGGTGCCGCTGGTGGTGCCTGAGGTGAACCCGCACGATATCCCACGGCATAAGGGCATCATTGCCAATCCGAACTGTTCCACGATTCAAATGGTCGTGGCCTTGAAACCCCTCCATGATCGGGCCAGGATTAAACGAATTGTCGTGACGACCTTTCAATCCGTGTCCGGCACGGGGAAGGATGCCATGGATGAGTTGATGACGGAGTGCCAAGACCTGTTGAGCTTCAAAGAGGCGAGTCCCAAGGTCTATCCTTTTCAGATCGCCTTCAACTGCTTGCCGCAGATCGATGACTTTCTTCCGTCAGGCTATACAAAAGAAGAGATGAAGATGCTCCATGAGACGAGAAAGATCATGGGCGATCAGTCGATTCAGGTGACGGCGACGACGGTGCGGGTTCCGGTGTATGTCGGGCATTCGGAAGCCATCAATATTGAGACTGAGAAAAAACTGTCGGTGAACGAGGCCCGCGCCATTCTGTCGACGGCGCCAGGCGTGTTGCTGTATGACGATCCGGCCCATCAGATCTACCCCATGCCGTTGGAGGTTGCGGGGAAGGACGAGGTCTATGTCGGCCGCATTCGTGAAGATGAGTCGATCTCGAACGGTCTCAATCTGTGGGTGGTGGCGGATAATTTGCGTAAAGGGGCCGCTCTCAATGCGGTGCAAATCGCTGAGCATTTGGCCAAAGGCTGATGGCTGAGTGGGGGAGTCTCGGGAAAGTCCTCGTGATCGTAGGGCTGTGCATCGCCTTGGCCGGTCTGTTGCTGTTGATCATCGATCCTGTTCCTGGAGCTGGGAGTCTCTTGGGATGGTTCGGGAAGTTGCCCGGGGACATCTCCATTCGGCGAGACAACTTCAGCTTCTCGTTTCCCCTCGCGACCAGTCTGCTCCTCAGCATCCTTCTGAGTCTGGTATTCTTTCTCGTATCATGGATATTTCGTCGGTGAAGTCATTCAAGGGTGCATTGTGCCAGGCTATCGCGGTCGGAGCCTGTCTTCTCGGCCTGTCCTCTGCCACGGAGGCTGCGCAGTCGATTCGTGTCCTGTTGTCAGCGAATGTCTCACAGTTCGATGTCCGTGCAGACCGCCCTCTGTGGGTGACGGATGCCAAAGGGCATAGCCAGACGCTGCGCACGTTGGTCCATGTTCAAGTCGGGGAGCATGGCTTCCTTTTGAACGGCGTCCCTGTGCCGACGGAGCGGTTGACGCTGCAGGGTGGAGAACAAGGCCTCACGTTGACCTTCCCGCGGCCTACCAGGAAGTCTCACGGGGCGGCGGTATCCTCTGGCGATTCCGGCGTGGCGATCTCGGTGGGTGGCCTTATTCACCTTGTGCGGAAAGGGAAAGGGTTTCTCGTTATCAACCGGGTCGATTTTGAAGAATACGTGAAAGGGGTCGTGCCAGCAGAGGTCAGTTCGGCCTGGCATCCTGAGATGCTGAAGGCCCAGGCGGTCGCGGCTCGAACCTATGCGCTCTATCAACAGATGTTGAGCGCGACACGCGACTACGACGTGGCGGCGACGGTGCAAGACCAAGTCTATCGGGGCAAGCAGGGGGTTGATGCCGGGATTCTTCGCGCAGTCGAAGACACTCGCGGGCTTGTCGTCACCTATGAGGATGCGCCGATCTATGCTGCGTTCTCATCGACGGCGGCCGGACTGACAGAAGATGCCATGAATGTGTGGTCCAAGGAGTATCCCTATCTGAAGGGCGTAGAATGTCCCTTTGACCTTGCCTCGCCCTACTATCAATGGAAATCCTCCTTCAAAGTCGATACTCTTGAACAGAACTTGCGGCAGCAGGGATTTTCCGTGGGAACGATTGCGACGATGACCCCGCTTTCATTCAGCCGCGGAGGGCGAGTCGCGACGCTGCGCATCCTGCACTCCGGGGGGGAGCTCATCCTTCGAGGCGAAGAGTTGCGGAAAGCGGTCGGCTACACCATTATCCCCAGTACGCAGTTTGCCATCGAGTCGATCGGGCGAGAGGTGGTGTTGTCGGGATTTGGTGCAGGGCACGCCGTCGGCATGTGTCAGTGGGGCGCAAAAGAACTGGCCGAGCTGGGGTACCCCTTCTCGACGATTCTTCGGTATTACTACCCCGGCACGGAATTGCAGAATATGACGTTGACTAAACCTCCGACCCCGCCGTCTTCCTGATGCAGCTCTCCGAGTTCGACTTTCCGTTCGACTCCTCGTTGATTGCGACGCATCCGGTTCTTCCACGCGATCATGCGAGGCTGCTCGTTCTGCAGCCGCACACACAGTCGCTTGCCCATCGACGCGTTGACGACTTGCCTGAGCTGCTTCAGCCCGGCGATCTCCTCGTGGTCAACAATACGAAGGTGTTGGCCGCGCGCGTGGTTGGACGGAAGCGTCCTTCCAGTGCGGAGGTCGAGATCCTTTTTGTGAAAGATCTTGGGGATGCGACATGGGAAGTGTTGATCAAGGGAACGTTTCGTCCAGGACAGACCATCGAGATGGATGCAGCGGCCTCTGCGGTGGTGATCGAGCGTGGCTCGGCCAGAACCACGGTGCGGGTGGAGAGTCCGGTTCCGTTCGTTGAATGGTTACGGGAGCATGGCCGAATGCCGCTTCCGCCCTATTTAAAACGAGCACCGACTGATCAAGATCGGGAATGGTACCAAACGCTGTTTGCGCAACATGAAGGTGCGATTGCCGCACCGACGGCCGGGCTCCATTTTACCGAGGAGTTGCTGGCAAGGCTGCAACGGCGAGGAATCGGTCTCACGAGCGTCACGCTCCATGTCGGTATCGGAACCTTCAAGCCGGTGAAGGTCGATCACATCGAAGACCATCAGATGGGCGCAGAATGGATCGAGGTTGGGGCAGAGGCGGTTCGTGCCATCGAACATGCGCGGGCGGCTGGTGGACGGATCGTCGCGGTCGGGACTACCGCGGTGCGTGCGCTCGAAACGGCGGCTCGTGCTGACGGCCAGGTCAGGCCCTATCGAGGCGAGACGGACATCTTCATGACGCCAGGGTATTCATTCAAGGTGATCGACGCGCTCTTCACGAATTTTCACCTGCCGCGCACCACATTGTTGATGCTGGTTTCCGCGTTGGCCGGGACGGAATTTCTTCGAGAGGCCTATGCCGAGGCAGTTCGCGAGCGGTATCGTTTTTACAGTTATGGCGATGCGATGCTGATTGTGTAGGCGGTGAGGGGCGATGGGCAAGCGGCTAGTGGAAAGAGGTGTCGCGAGGAAACGTTTAGCCTCAGGCTACGTGCCTGTTTGTTACAAGAGCTCGCGGTGAATGGTGATGGGTAGCGTCGTTTTGAGCGATTCGGTATAGGCCATCAGCGCGCGTTGTTGCTTTTGAAAGAGGACGTCCTGTAACGCACGGTCCTTGGCAGCGGCGGCCTTTGCCGGGTCCGACTCCGTTTGCCGCACAGTGAGGGCCTGTGCCTCGGCAAGTTCGGCGGGGGTCAGGGCTACGGCGTCACGGATGACCAGCCGGGCTTTGTTGCTCAGCACTTCTTTCGCTTCCATGGCTTCAAATATCGCGGGCGTCAGATGGTTCGCTGCCAGGAGTCGTTTGTAGATCTCCGGGTCAAATGCGCCGTTTTTTTGAAAGTCGGGGATCTGCATGATGACTTCGCGCAGATCCTCGTCCGCCACGGTGAGGCCCATGTTTTTGGCCGCGATGAGCCAGGTCCGATTATCGATGAGTTGATCCACAACAAACTGCTTGATCGTTTCGTCCTTGAACTCTCCGGGAACTTTATCCTTGTAGAAGCGGTAGGTATTTTCGTAGGCCCGTCGAAACTCGTCGCGGGATACGGTGAGGTCTCCGACTGAGGCCACGACGGCGCCGGACTGTTCGCCAAATCCCCACCAGCCCATGGTGATGACGAAGGCGAGGGCGATAATCCCCATGATGGACTTGAGGAGCCAGGGATAACTATGGGACGCTTCACGCATCAATTTGATCATGACAATTCCTCAGAAAGTTCGTGCAAACGGATTGTACTCAGGGATCTGTGTAAAGGCAAGGGACGACCGCGCTTCCAGCGTTGAGATTTCAGGATTGAGCACGGTCTCTGTCCGTGAAGCAAGACGCCGCATTCGTCATGTCGATCTGCGGGAGAGTGGTCTTTGTTTGTGCTAGGTAATGTGATTTGTTATACTTTGCCACTATTGTAAGGAGAGCACTTGGCCGAGGAGGTTCGCGGAGGTCATTCAGTCGGTGCCGGGATCTATCCGAAGGCGCAGGTCCTGAACCGATGTATTGCCAAGCTCATCGACGTATTCATCGTGGCAGCAGCCGATCAAATGATCGTGCCAGTAGGTTTTCTGGCAGGATTGGCGTATATACTGATTGCTGATGGATTTGCCGGCGGGCGCAGCATCGGGAAACGGTTGATCGGTCTCCAGACGGTGCTCCCAGACCGGCGTGAGGCTGCAGGATTTCGGGAATCCATTATTCGCAATTTGCCCTTTGCGGTCGCGCAATTAGCTTTTGCCGTCCCGTATGTGGGATGGATTGTATCGGTCGCTATCATGGCGCTCGAAGGGGTCTTGATCATTGGGAACGAACAGGGGCGGCGTCTTGGTGACGAGATAGCCGGTACTCAGGTGCTAGATGCGGGTCGACTGGCGTTGCCCGACTGAGCGCGCCGTCAGAGGTTGAGGGGAAGGGAGAGCAATCGTGGGCTTTGCAAGTGACATCTTCGGGTGGTTCTCAAACGACCTGGCCATCGACCTGGGGACGGCGTCGACGCTCGTCTATGTGCATGGGAAAGGGATCGTCCTGAACGAACCCTCGGTCGTCGCGGTTGAGAAAAAGACCGAACGAGTACTTGCGGTCGGCACGGAAGCGAAACGAATGTTGGGGCGCACGCCCGGCAATATTATTGCGGTGCGGCCGATGAAAGAAGGCGTGATCGCCGATTTCGAAATGGCCGAGCAGATGTTGAAGCGGTTTATTCAGAAAGCGCACAACCGCAGCGCGTTTGTGCGTCCGCGCATCATTATCGGCGTGCCGTCGCGTATCACGCAGGTTGAGCAGCGGGCGGTCCGTGACTCGGCCGAATTGGCCGGAGCCCGCGAAGTATATCTGATCGAAGAACCGGTGGCGGCGGCGATCGGTGCGGGTCTTCCGATCACGGAGCCCTCCGGCAACATGGTGGTCGATATCGGCGGCGGTACGACCGATATCGCCGTGATTTCGCTCGGTGGGATCGTCTATAGCGAGTCCGTGAAAGTGGCAGGCGATCGTATGGACGATGCGATCATGAATTACATTAAGAAGAAATACAATCTCCTCATCGGTGAACATATGGCGGAGCGGATCAAGTTCGAAATCGGATCCGCCTATCCCTTTGAGGAACGCAAGACTATGATGATCAAGGGGCGCGACTTGATTTCCGGAATTCCCCGCACGTTGGTGGTGGATGACTCGGAAATCCGGGAAGCGTTGCAGGAGCCGATCGGGACAATCGTCAACGCGATTAAAGTGGCACTGGAGAATACCCCGCCGGAGTTGGCGGGAGACATTATCGATCGTGGCATCGTTCTCACGGGCGGGGGATCTCTGCTGAAGGGCATGGATACGCGCTTTCGAGAGGAAACGAATCTGCCGATCATCACCGTGGACGATCCCCTGACTTCAGTTGTGTTAGGAGTCGGGAAAATCCTCGATGAGCTGGATCTGCTAGCCAAAGTGTCGGTCATGTCTCAGGCCAATACGTACCGATAAGGCTCCATCCCTCACTTCCTTATGTGGATGGTAAACTCTCGTTTTTCCTCCGGTGCCAGACGTCTGGCGTTTGCCTGCTTCGCATTGCTCGTGGCGGCGCTTTTCCTGCTTCCCGGTCAAATCCAAGGACTCTTACAATATCTGGATGGGCCAGTCGGACACGTCGTGCGTGTTCCGCTTGAGGCCGTTGCATCGATCGATACGGGCATCGCCGATCGGTGGCAGCAGTATGTGGCGTTGCAAGGGGTCCGGGAAGAGAATCTGCAATTACGGAAAGACATGGAGTCGTTGCGCGGGCAAAACAGCCAGTTGCGCGAGTCGGCTGCCGCCACTGAACGATTGACGGCCTTGCTGCAATTTAAGGAGCAAGCGCTTCCGACCATGGTGGCCGCGCAAGTCATCGGGCGTGATGCCACGAACCGCTATCGTGCCATCATCCTCAATAAGGGCGAGAGCGACGGAATCAAGCCGGACATGGGGGTGATCACGCCCGCTGGCGTCGTCGGGCGTGTGGTGAAAACGACGGGCGCATCCTCGGTGGTGCTCTTGATCACGGATCCGAACAACGCCATTGCCGGTCTCATTCAGCGGACAAGAGACGAAGGTATTGTGGAAGGGACCCAGCAGGGGCTGGCCCAGTTGAAATATATTCCGTTGCTCTCGACGCTTCGCGATGGCGATCGGGTCGTGACGTCGGGTCTGGTCGGAGGTTTCCCGCGCGGCCTCGCACTCGGCACGATTACACATATCGACAAGCAGGAAGGCGCATTGTTTCAATCGGCTGAGCTCATGCCGGAAGTCGATGTCGGCCGGGTCGAGGAAGTGTTGGTGATTCAGGCATCGTACGGACAGTCGACGAAGGCGATGGGAGGAATGGATCTTCCCGGAAAGCCGTCGCCATGAAATTTCTCTTCTATCTGACGTTGGTGCTACTGCTCGTTCCCCTGCAAACGACGGTGCTGCCGCATGTGAGTGTGTGGAATATCAAGCCAGATCTTGGGCTTATGACTGCCGTGTTTATCGGGCTTTTCGCCGGCGAAATGGAAGGCCTTCTCCTGGGGCTCGCGATCGGATGGGTGCTGAGCCTGTTTTCGGCCGGTGAACTCTGGCTCAGTCTTCTCACGTACGGTGGCGTTGGGCTCTTGGCCGGGTTCTTGGGGCGGCAGGTGTCGCAGGTGACGTCGATCTCGTTGGGTGTGGGGTTGCTGCTGGTATCCGTGGCGAGTGGGTTGCTGGCCTTGGCCAATTTCAAAAATATCGACATGTCTCAAATGTGGGGGATCGTGGAATCGATCGTCCTACCTCAGGCTTGTTTTGACGGGGCGGTTGGGGCGGGGCTCTATTGGCTGCTCTCCCAACGATTTGATGTGACCCGCCTGAGAACCGAATAACCCGTTTCTTTGATGGATGTGCTGGAATAGTGATTGTGAGTCATGGCAACAGCTGGTCTGCACGATTCTGAACTTGGTGAGCTCCAACGCCGGCTGATTATTCTGCGCGTGGGGTTGCTGCTCGTCGTGGCCTTATTGGCGTTACGGCTCTGGCATTTGCAGATTCGTGAAGGTCCCTACTACCGCGATCTCTCCGAGAACAACCGTACACGTTCCGTCATCATGGAGCCGGCTCGAGGCCTGATCTACGATCGCAACGGAGTGTTGCTGGCGAACAATGTCCCCAGTTTTACCCTCTATGTCTCGCTCGAAGACGTCAAGAATCGCGAGCTTCTCATCGAGCAACTGACCAATCTCTTGGGCCTGGACGAGGCCCTCGTGAGGAAGAAGCTGACGGCTCGCGGCAGCAAACAACTGCCGCGCAAGGTGAAGGATCGTCTCTCGCTTCGAGAGGCGACACTCATCGAGTCGCACCGTCTGGATTTGCCGGGCGTGATGGTGCAAGTCGAATCGCAGCGGAACTACCCCGGCGGCGTCACGGCCTCGCATCTGTTGGGGTACGTCGGGGAGGTCTCGCCCGAGCAGTTAGAAAAACCTGAGTTTGCCGACCTGCACCAGGGCAGCATTGTCGGGCAATATGGCGTAGAGAAATTTTTCGACCGGCTCGTGCGCGGGCAGGCCGGGCAGAAAAGTATTGAAGTCGATGCGTTAGGCCACGAGAAACGAACCGTGGTTGTGGAGCAGGCCCATGCCGGGGATAATTTATACCTCACGATCGATGTGCGGCTGCAAAAAGTGGCGGAAAGCCTCTTGGGGGAGGAGTCGGGTGCGATTGTCGCGCTTGATCCCAGGACGGGTGATGTCTTGGCCATGGCCAGCCGTCCCGGTTTCGATCCGAATGTCCTTTCGCGGGAACTCACGCCGAAACAATGGGCAGAGATCGTGCAAAATGAAGGGCGCCCATTGAACAATCGCGCCTCGCAAGGCCAGTACCCGCCTGGCTCAGTCTTCAAAGTGATGATGGCCGCTGCAGCGTTAGAGTCCAATACGGTCACGCCGTCGACGACGATTCATTGTAATGGAGGGTATCAGTTCGGGCGGCGGCTCTATCACGACTGGAAGGCCGGCGGGCATGGCTCGGTCGATCTCCGGCGCGCGCTCATACAATCGTGCGATGTGTATTTCTACACGGTCGGACAGCGGATGGGGATTGAGACGATGGCCTCCTTCGCCCATATGTTCGGGTTGGGTGAGGAGACAGGGATCGAGCTGCCGTCAGAACGGATTGGAATCGTGCCTTCTTCGGCTTGGAAGCAGAAAGCCAAGAATGAGCCCTGGTTGCCGGGCGAAACGATCTCGGCATCGATTGGACAGGGTTATGTCAACGTGACCCCGCTCCAGATGGCGAGTTTGATCGGTACGGTTGCAAACGATGGCGTGACCTTTCGTCCGCGATTGGTCAGGGCCGTGATGGATCGGGCGACCGGAGCACTTGAAGAAAGACCTGCGGTCCCTAAGCGCACCTTGAAGCTGAGGCCTGAAATTCTGCCATTGATCAAAGAGGCGTTGGCCGGGGTGGTGACAGAGGGCACAGCCACGCGGGCGAAGTCGGCGTTGGTGACCATTGCCGGAAAGACCGGTACGGCGCAGACGACGGCGTTGGGGAAAGACAAAAAGGCGGAAAAAGATATTCCCAAGAAGTTTCGCGATCATGCCTGGTTTGTGGCCTTCGCCCCGGTCGACGCGCCCACGATTGCCGTTGCGGTGCTGGGTGAACATATGGGCCACGGAGGGTCCGCTTCGGCCCCCCTCGCCAAAGTGCTGATCGAGACCTATGTGAAGTTGAATCTCCCCGCTCCTGCCGCTGTGCCGGATGGTGCCGTGGCGCGGGAAGCGGATGCCGGAGGACAGGAAACGAGATGATCGATCGGGTGATCAATAGCCGGGGCTTCGACAATTTCGACTTCCGTTTTATCGGGCTGATCTTTGTCATCCTGGGGGTCGGCGTTCTGTCGATTTATAGCGTGACGCATGACCAAGGCGTTGCGTTCCCGTTTTATGCCAAACAGATCGTGTGGATCGTGCTCGGCACGGTCGCATTTCTGGTGATGTGGCTCTCGGACTATCATCGAATCGCCCGGTTAGCGTATCCTGCCTATGCCATCATCCTCGTCCTGCTGGCGGTGGTGCTGTTTGAGGGGAAAAGCAGCCGGGGTGCGCAACGGTGGATCCCGATGGGGCCATTCGCGTTCCAGCCATCGGAGTTCGCGAAGCTGGTGCTCATTGTGACCTTGGCGCACTACTATTCAAAGGCGCCACGGGTCGGTTGGCTTCAGCGAGTGGTGCTCCCTGGGTTATTGGTCCTGCCGGGACTGCTCCTGATCCTGAAGCAGCCGGACCTAGGGAGCGGATTGAGCTTCTTGGCAGTCTATGCCGCAATGTTGTTGATGGTGGGGATGCGGTCGAAGGCATTGGGTGTGATCCTCCTGTTTTCGCTGATGTTATTTCCCTTTGCCTGGGAGATGATGTGGGGGTCATTGCATGATTATCAGCGGCAGCGCATTATGGCCTTTGTCGATCCGGCCTACGATCCTGGAGGCAAGGGATACCATGCGCTCCAATCGAGAATTGCCATTGGCGCGGGAGAGCTGACAGGGAAGGGCCTCTACGGAGGGACCCAAAGCCAATTGAAGTTTTTGCCCGAGGGGCACACGGACTTTGTCTTTTCTGTTTTTGCCGAGGAATGGGGATTTATCGGAGTGTTGGCGCTCTTGATCTTGTTTGTGACGTTGATCTGGCTGTCATTGGAAATTGTCGCGCGCGCGAAGGATCAGCTCGGGGCGCTGCTGGCGGTCGGGATCATCTGTATGTTGTGTTTTTGCGTGGTGGTCAATATCGGAATGACGGCAGGGATGTTTCCCATTGTGGGCATTCCCCTTCCGCTCATGAGTTACGGCGGGAGCGCGACGATTATGACAATGGCGTCGCTCGGCCTGCTCTTGAATGTCAAACGTCGTCGATTAAGTTTTTTTTAGCGAGCGGGTGATTGTGCGGTCTCGAATCAATCGGGATCGAGCAAGTGCAAATATTATGTATGGTGTGGACCGTCAGCCGATGAGGTGTCGAGTGGAGGCCGGAACCTGGGGATTCCCCCGCGTTCGTCCTGCACATCGGCTCGGCGGTTCTCCTGAATGGAAGGGGTGGGTATGGGAGTAGAAATTGCCATTACAGTCGCACGCGAGGAAACTCGCGTGGCGGTCTTGGACGGCGGAGTCGTGACGGATCTTTTCGGAGATCGCGCCAAGCACAAGGACTTCGTCGGAAACATTTATAAGGGAAAAGTCGCGAAGGTCTTGCCTGGCATGCAGGCGGCCTTTGTGGATATCGGCCTTGAGAAGGCGGCCTTCATGCACGTGTCGGATCTGTCGTTGGACTCCGAGCCGGGCGACACGCTTGTCGATGCGGATGAAGACGACAAGGATGCCGACAAAGATGGGGATATGCTGGGCCCCCGTCGTCAAAGCTCCAAGCCGATCGAGCAGTTGCTGAGTGAAGGGCAGGAGCTGATGGTGCAGATCTCCAAGGGACCTATCGGCACCAAAGGCTCACGGGTGACGACCTATGTGTCGCTCCCGGGCCGGTATCTCGTCTTCATGCCCAACGTGGAGCACATCGGCGTGTCTCGCCGGATCGCCCGTGACGAGGAGCGCGCCAGGCTCAAGGACATTATGAAGCGTGTCCGGCATCCCGGCTGTGGCTACATTGTCCGTACGGTGAGTGAAGGGGTCAAAGAAGACGAATTGCGATCCGACGTCGACTTTTTGCATGTGCTCTGGCAGGACATTCTGTCGAAGCGTGAGCAGAAGGGGGCCCCGGCGTTGCTCCATGCCGACTTGAGCTTGAGCTTCCGCGTCGTGCGCGATCTGTTCGGAAAGAAAGTCGATCGACTCTGGATCGACTCGCGGGAGGAATATCAGGCCGTCCGTGACTTCGTGCAGCGATTCTCTCCTGAACAGACCTCGCGCATTCACTTCTACGACAAAGAGGAAAGCCTGTTCGATCATCTGGGCGTGGAGCAGGAAATGGCGCGGGCGCTCAGCCGCAAAGTCTGGCTCAAGTCCGGCGGGCATCTCGTGATCGACCATACGGAGGCGATGACCGTCATCGACGTCAATACCGGCCGGTTCGTGGGAAAGCGCGATCAGGAGGAGACGATTCTTCGGAATAATCTGGAGGCTGCGAAAGAAGTGGCCTATCAGATGAAGTTGCGCGGAATCGGCGGGATCATCATCGTCGACTTCATCGATATGGAACGGGAGAAAAATCGCGACAAGGTCTATCACGCGTTGCTCGACGCGATGTCCACCGACAAGGCCCGCACTAGAGTGTCTAGAATTTCCGACTTGGGGTTGATCGAGATTTCTCGTGAACGGGTGCGAGAGGACCTCCTGCGTTCGCTCTCAGAGCCCTGTCACTATTGCGAAGGACGAGGTTATACGAAGTCTCCGACCACAGTGGTCTATGAGATCTTCCGCGATGTCCGCCGAATCGGCAGCGGTCCCGAGCCGCAACGGATCGTCGTCGGCGCCCATCCCTCAGTCGTCGGGCTGATGCAAGATGAAGAGCGGCCTGGTCTTGAGGCCGTGGAGCGCGAGTGTGCCGCAAAAATCATTGTCATGCCGGACGAACACTTGCATCTGGAACAGTACGATCTCGCAGTGCTGTAACGATTGCAGTTTTCCATGCGACGAGGCCTATGCCGCCTTCTAGCCACTCTGTACCTGCGGACTCCTCCGCTGAGGTCGCGAGGCCTTCTTCGAGCCAGCCTATGACTAGGGCTCGGTTAGAGTCCTGGCTCCGCCTGCAAGCGATCGATGGAGTAGGGGACCTGACGGTTCTTCGACTCGTTCGGGCCTGGCACTCACCAGAAGCTGTCCTGGGCGCCTCCCGTGATGAATTGATTCAACGCGGGTGCAGCCTGGAGCTGGCGGACGCGATCCGGCGTGGACCTGATGGTGCTGCCTGCCGGACCCTTGAGCGGGAGATCCGGGCGATCGAGCGTGCGCATATTGAAGTCCGGAGCGTGTTGGACCTCACCTATCCCGCGCGGCTGAAGATGATTGCGGATCCTCCACCCCTCTTGTATATCACCGGCACATTGACGGAGCAGGATGAGCTGGCGATCGCCATCGTAGGCGCCAGGCTGGCAACGGCAGCCGGGCGTGCCATGACTGAAGAGCTCAGCCACGATTTGGCGGCAGCGGGCATGACTGTGGTGAGCGGTCTTGCGCGCGGCGTCGATGCGGCAGCCCACCGTGGCGCTCTTGCTGCGCAGGGGCGCACAGTTGCCGTTCTTGGCTGCGGAATCGATCGAACCTATCCGCCGGAACATGACCGATTGCGCCGACAGATTGAGGAACGCGGGGCCATCCTATCTGAGGCGCCGGTGGGCGCGCCTCCCCATAGCCACCACTTTCCACGGCGAAATCGTATTATCAGCGGTCTGTCCCTGGGGGTGATCGTCACAGAGGCGGCCATCAACAGCGGATCGTTGATTACCGCGAGACTGGCCGCTGAGCAAGGCCGAGAGGTCTTTGCTGTTCCTGGTTTTGTGAAGCAGGACACCAGTCGCGGGACGAACGCCTTGCTCAAAGATGGTGCGGCCTTGATCGAGCGGGCGCAGGATGTCCTCGATGCGGTGCTGCCGCAGCTGGAGCCGGCGCTACGCCTGCGCCTGCAACCTTTTCAGACGAAGAAGGGGCCCAGCGATCAGTTGGGTAAAGAAGAACAGCTGGTGTATGATGCCTTGTCGTACGATCCGCTCACCGTGGACGACGTGATCGTTGCCACAGGGATGCCGGTGCCCACCGTGATGGCCGCGCTCTTGTCCTTGGAGCTTCGACAGCAAGTCGTACAGCTGCCGGGACAGCGGTATCTTCGAACATAATTATCGAACAGTTGCACGGATGTGTATTATTTGGTACGGATGAGAGGGTCACCCTCGTAGCGAATCGGAGTCTTCATGGCCAAGTCACTCATCATTGTCGAGTCCCCGACGAAAGCGCGCACCATCAGTAAGTATCTGGGGCGTGGCTATACCGTCATGGCCTCGGTCGGACATATTAAGGATCTTCCCACCAGCAAGCTTGGCGTTGACCTGGAGCACGATTTTGAGCCCCAATATGTGACGATCAAGGGGAAGTCGAAGGTTTTGGCGGATATTAAGAAAAAGGCGGAAGAGGCCGACAAAGTGTATCTTGCGTCGGACCCCGATCGAGAAGGCGAAGCCATCGCCTGGCATCTCGAACAGGAATTGCTCGAGAAGCCAAAATCAAAGTCGAAGTCCAAACCCAAGTCTAAATCGAAGGATCAACCAGGGGGCAAGGTGTTCCGGGTCCTCTTCAATGAAATCACGGAATCGGCCATTAAGCGCGCACTGCAGTCGCCCGGGCAAGTCGATATGAAACTGGTGAATGCGCAGCAGGCCCGCCGGGTGCTGGATCGGATCGTCGGTTATCAAGGCAGCCAATTACTCTGGACCAAGGTGCGGCGCGGACTTAGCATGGGTCGGGTTCAGTCCGTGGCGATGCGATTGATTTGCGAACGGGAACAGGAACGAGAAGCGTTTCGGGCGGAAGAGTACTGGTCGATTGCCGTGCTGTTGTCCGGGACCAACCCTCCGTCGTTCGAGGCCAAGCTACAGAAGGTCAATGGACAGGACGCATCGATTGAGACCGCGACCGACGCGCAGCGCATCGTCGATGCCATCCAGGGGAAAGAGTTCGTCGTCGATTCGATTGAGCGAAAAGAAAAGAAACGGAATCCGGTCGCCCCCTTCATCACCAGCCGGCTGCAACAGGAAGCGGCGCGCAAGCTGCATTTCTCGTCGAAGAAAACGATGACGTTGGCGCAGAAGCTCTATGAAGGCATCGAAATCGGGGCGGAAGGCCAGACCGGTCTCATTACCTACATGAGAACCGACTCTCCTCGTATCTCGGCCGAGGCGATGAACGAAGCGCGTCAGGTGATCCAGGAGCGGTTCGGGGCCGAGTATTTGCCCGCCACGCCGAACCTGTATAAAACGCAGAAAGCGGCCCAGGAAGCACATGAAGCGATTCGCCCCACGTCGGCGTCCCGTGATCCGGAATCGATCAAGCAGTACTTAGAGCTGGATGTGTATCGGCTGTACCAGTTGATCTGGAATCGATTTATTGCCTCGCAGATGGTTCCCGCGATCTTCGACGTGACTCGCGTCGACTCGAGCCCCGTCAAGACGAAGGAGAAGTTTCTCTTCCGCTCGACCGGCACCGTCGTGAAGTTTCCCGGCCATACGATCGTCTATATGGAGGGAGTCGATAAGGAATTGCTCGCACAGAAGCAAAAAGGCGAGCAGGAGGTTGAAGACGAGGCGGAACGTCAGTTGCCGATGCTGAACGAGGGAGAGAAGTTACAGCTTGTGTCGTTGGAGGGGCAGACGGTTCCGGGCGTCCTCTCGAAACAGCATTTCACCCAGCCGCCGCCACGGTATAACGAAGCCTTGCTGATCAAGGAATTGGAAGAAAAAGGCATTGGTCGGCCATCCACGTACGCGAGCATCATTTCCACGATTCAGGATCGCAAGTATGCCGAGAAGGTGGATGGGCGGTTCGGTCCCACCGAAACCGGGAGGACTGTCAACGATTTCCTGCTGAAGGGATTTCCGGATCTGATCAACGTCGACTTCACCTCGCACATGGAGGAGGAGTTGGACGCAGTCGAAGAAGGCAACAAACCCTGGGTGACGGCCGTGCGGGAGTTTTACGGGACCTTCACCACGGATCTGGAGAAGGCCAAGACCATTCCCGGCCCCAAGGACACGGTGGAGCCACCGACGGATCTTCCCTGCGAGAAGTGCGGCAAGATGATGGAGATTAAGTGGGGACGGAATGGAAAGTTTCTCGCCTGCCCTGCCTATAAGGACAAGCCGCCCTGCAAGAACACGCAGAACTTCGAGAAGCTCGAGGATGGCACCATTAAGATCGTTCCGAAGATTGAGCTGACGACGGATGAGAAGTGCGAGAAATGCAGCAGTCCGATGGTGGTGAAGACTGGACGATTTGGCAAGTTCATTGCCTGCTCTGCGTACCCGGAATGCAAGACGACCAAGCCGCTTGCGCTGGGCGTGAAATGCCCACAGCCAGGCTGCGGTGGCGATCTCGTTCAGAAGCGCACCAAGAAGGGCGCGCGGGCATTTTTTGCCTGCAGCAAATATCCGGCATGCGAATATGCCATGTGGGATCGTCCGATCAACAAGGCCTGCCCGACCTGCAGCGCCCCGTTTCTCATTGAAAAAGTGACCAAACAAGTTGGACGAAGCGTCCAATGCCGCGACGAAGAATGCGGCTATCGCGAGGCCGGGTAAGCATCGTTCACGCCATTTCGATCAACGGCTGTTGTCTCGCCCCTTTCTTCGCCTCCTCGATTGAATCGACAGTGAACATTCATGTCATCGGTGCCGGCTGATGGACGGCCTTGTCTCCTGCCGCTTGGTTGACGAATGGCCTGCAGGTGCCGATAATGAATGTATGTGTCCTGCCTGAGCCTTCGGCTTAGATGACCCACATGTGCGCCCCTAACGATGAGGGCCAATCCAACGTAAGAAAGGGGAGAAACCATGAAAGCAAAAGAGGGTGTCGTCAACGTCCTGAATAAGGTGCTGACCGCAGATCTGACCGCGATCAATCAATATTTCGTCCATGCCAAGATGTGTGAGAACTGGGGCTATGAGCGGCTCCAGCATACAGTGCGGGAGCGCAGCATCGACGAGATGAAGGATGCCGATGAACTTATCGGGCACATTCTCTATCTGGAAGGTGTGCCGAACGTACAACGCATGAATACCGTCCAGGTGGGGGAAACGGTTCCTGAGCAGCTCAAGCTCGACCTCAAAGCTGAGCAGGAAATGCTGACATTGCTGAACGAAGGCATCGTCCATTGCACGAAGGTTCTGGATTTCACGACCCGCCACATGTTCGAAGATATGGCGAAGGATGTCGATGTGCATATCGACTGGATCGAAACGCAGATGGAAACGATCAAGCAGGTCGGCCTGGAGAACTATCTCGCCGAACAGATCAAGAAAGAGAGCTGAGGGCGATCATGAAAGCCAAGGAAGGCGTCGTCGAGTTCCTCAATCAGGTCTTGAAGTCGGAGCTGACGGCCGTACACCAATACCTGCTGCATGCGGCCATGTGTAAGAATTGGGGTTATGAGCGACTGCATGAACACTTCAGCCATTTGGCGCAAGAGGAAGTCAGTCATTCCTCCGGCCTGATCGATCACATTCTCTATTTGGACGGGACCCCGGATGTCGCGCATCTCGATCAGGTGGGGGCGGGGCGCACGGTGGAAGACCTGTTCAAGGCAGATCTGGGATTTGAACGTGAAGATGTCGAGTCCCTCCGAAAAGCCATTGTCCATTGTGCCAAGGGTGGAGATTTCACAACCCGCCACTTGATGGAAGACATGGTGGTCGACTCGGAGGAGCATGTCGATTGGTTTGAGACCCAGCTCAGGACGATCGGTCAGGTTGGCCTCGACCGGTATCTCGCCGAGCAGATCAAGAAGTAGCGGATCTTTCCTCGTGGCGCTATAGGGTTTCCCTATCCCTGTTCGAATGAGAGGGCGGAGGGCCTCAGGAGGACGAGAGGGTCCCCGCCCCTGAAGTGGGAAGGCACAACTCCCACTTCAGGGCTGGTGTATGTGAGCAGGAGACCGATCTTTCAGCCTGAAGGCCGCATGATTCTCTTAGTTATGATGTGCATGTCAACGTTCTCGCCGATGCCAGTTGCTAACGCCGGTTATGGCCAGGAGCAGTTTTCTCCAAGGTGGAAGCATTCCGGTCGAGTCTGTCGTGAGCTGAAGAGGATGAATTGATCGAGGCCGATGCTCCGCAGTTGATGCATTTCCAGCGCTCTATGTGAGCATAGAAATCCAAGACTCTTTCAGAGATCAGTAGCCCATTGCATTTTCTGCAGGTCATTTCATGTTCCCTCGTTCGGTTGCTCTTGCGATTGAAAGTACTGGTTGCCTATTTGAGCTCGAAGATCAGCAGGGCCAGCAATGGCGGCAGCATCCCGGCCGCTACCAGCCATTTACCTCGCCGAGCCATCCCATGCTTTCCCCGTAAGACGAAGAGCCCGGTTAGGCTGAGAATAATGAGGATGAGCGCGAAGACGTCCGAAGCCCATTTCCAGCCTTTGAGACGATTGAGGTGCAAGGCGTTGGCTTGGTACAACACTGGTCGCCTCGCCACTTTCTCATAGGTCCCTTTCCCGGTCGAAAAATTGAGATGCAGCGAGGCGTTGTCATAGTAGATCTTCACTTGATCGGGGGTCGGGAAGTCATAGACTTTGTAGGTCTCTTCATTCACGAGCGTTCCAAAATCGCTGATCGCTTCTTGTGTTATGGCGGTCTTCTCATACGAACGAGGTAAGGAAATCGTTCGTTTCGAAATCACGAAGTCCGGGTTCCAATCGCCAATGTGGTTGAGGGCGATGCCCGATACACAATAGGCGAGAATGAGGGAGGCACAGATGTATCCAATATCTCTGTGCGCGGCCAGGTTAAACCGCGCCAGGGCTTCCCGTTCCGGCCAGCGGAATCTATTTCTTGTCCATCCCAGCATCAGTTGGCTCGGGATATCCGCGGCTGAACCTTGCGCAGATACTCATCCGTCACAGAGACCACCCAGCGCTCGACATTCGGATCGGGCAGGATCGAATCCGGTTTATAGAGGACCCGGCTCTTGTTGTCGGGCACTTTGGCAATCCCATCGCCGATAATCTTGATTTGAAACTGTTCATCGTGCGCGACGAGTACGGGGATCACGAGGGCCGTGCGCGCATTCTTGAGCACGGTATTGATTGCCGCGGTCGTTTCTTCAGGCTTATAGTTTGCGATGTGACCGCACCAGCCATAGGAGTACCCGGCAATCCCTGTGTGTTGCCGAACGTAGTCTGCCGCCTTATCGAACAGTTCGACCCACTCCTTGTCGTAGGTCTCATCGCCGTATCCGATGAGGACCAGCCCTTCCTGGGCCGGATTCTTCGAGAGGGCGGTCACTCGTCTCAGCAGGTTTTGCTGAAGGATATCCGTAAAGTCGAGCGGCGGGGTGATGTGAGGTTTGGCCTTCGAGGTGTAGCGTTCGATATTTTCGATCTTGAGTTGCTGCATGGAATGCGCATCCTCTTTCAAGCCCACAATGGTCGGAATATCGTCGAACGTGTGCGGGCTGACGGTGAGGAACACCGGCACAATGATGATATCCGTAAACCCTTCCCGGTCGAACTCCTTCATGCGGGTGGCGATAGACGGTTCCGTATATTCCATAAAAGCGGTTTTCAGACCCTTGACGGTCGAGTGCGCCAATATTGGCGAGGCGACTTGCGCTTCGAGGTTCAAGAGCGATTGACGCCACGTAACGGACCGAGATCCGTGATTGACCAGCAAGACCCCGATCTTTTGCTGACCGCTGTCTTGCGGCGAGGGGGCACCTGCCGCGAGCAGGTCGTCAGGACCGACTACGAGAGGCAGGGCAATGAACAACATGATGAGGAACAACATAGAGCACCTCCAGTGAAAGAAACGTTCGCAGTCCAATTACATCGTCATCTTCATGCCCACGTAGTAGAGATGCTGGCCTTCCAGAGGAAAAGATGTGCTGACTGGGACCCGCGACTCTGTAATATTGTCGGCGCCAAGATACAATTCGATCCCGTTCTTCAGAGTTTTAGAGAGCCGCATGTCCACCTGAATATTTGAGGGTGCAAGCTCGCTCGGGTTCCGATCGATTCGTCCGTTCGAATTGGCATCGGTGAACCCAAAAGAGGAGAAGTAGCGAACGCGAGTGGTGAAGTTCCATCCCTCGTACTCGACGTTCATCCGTGTTTTCCACGCATGCCGGGAACGATTGAAGAGGTATTGCCCGGTATTGTCGTCTTTGGAGTCGAGGTACATGTAGCCGGTTTCGAAGGACAGCCAATCTACGGGTCTGGCACCCGCCTCCAACTCGAACCCTTGGCTCGTTGTGGCCGCAATGTTCTGTGCTTTGAGGCAATTGGGGGCTGCAATACCCGGCAAATTTGCAAGGTCGGAGCCTGAGCAGGTTCCTCCAATAAATTGGATGAGATTGCTCACTTCATGGCGGAAGAGCGATGCTCCGATCTTGCCCCGTGGGAAATAGTATTCGAGATTCCCGGTATAACTCGTCGACTTTTCAGGCTCCAGATTGGCGTTGCCGACGACTCCAGCAAATCCTCCCTCGATGAAGGAGGCGCTGAGTTCGTCCAGGCCAGGACTTCGGAAACCGCGTGTATAGGTAAATCGTCCCCGAAAGTTTCCGGGCTTGAGAAGAAGGGTCGTTTGGGGACTCCAGAACCCTCCGGCCTCGCTGTTCGTGGTGTAGCGACTGCCGAGGAGGATATCCATCCAGGGGAGAACCGAGATCTCATCTTGGAACCATCCTGCCGACTCTGTAAGATTGAGGATGGGGCTCCCGTTGGAGAAATTCTGTCCGCGAATCTTGCGGATATCGTGTTCGCCGCCGACTGTGAAGAGCTGGTGCTGCCCGAGTTGTCTCGTGTATTGGAATTGTGGTTCCCAGAGCTCTTGCGTAAATCGCGAGAGCCTATTCTGAACTCCGTTGCTCAAAATGTTGGTTCGTGAATCGTTCTGAAAGGTCTGGTGGTGGCCCCAGAAAGACAACGTAGACACCGCGTCAGGACTCCAGTCCCAACGGAGTACGGTTTGGGCACGCTCATTGTTGCTGGTTGTCTGGGTTCTCGTGGAAGCGGAGGTGGCCCCTCCGCGGCTCACGCGGTCATCGTCGGTGTAGTGTGTGTAGAGGGAGAGCTTGGCGGAATTCGAAAGGGCATAGTCGAAATTTCCGCTCACGGTTTTGGTGGAAAAGTTGGGATCGCCATTAGTGGCAGGTGTGTTCTGCGTGTAGTCAACTCCGTCCGACTTGGAGACCCCGGCCGAGATGTATCCGCCGAATTTCCCATCCGCGCTTCGGAATTCAGGTGCAGCGAATGTCGTCACGGTGTTGAAACGACCGTATTGGCCGATGAGAGTGGCGCCCACCGGCTGAGTGGCTTTTCTCGTGCGGATATTGATGACGCCGCCGATGGCGTCGCTTCCGTACTGCACAGAGGCTCCACCTTTGACGATTTCGATCGATTCGATTTCCGGGGAGGCCAGCAAATCTCGCGAAAATGTGGCGCCTTCGACTGAACCGATGAGCTCCTGGCCATTGACCAGAAACAGCGTGTGCTTGCTTTCCAGACCCTGAATTTGAAAGTTTTGGAATCCGCCCGCGCTCCGGCGTAACTCGATGGCGGGAACGTCCTGCAAGACTTGCCGTATGCCCGTTGCCCCGGCTTGTCCCAGCATTTTCGACGTGATCCGCTCAATCTCGACCGGAGAGTCCTTCTGCGCGTGTGGCGTCCAGGTCCCGGTGATGACAATATCGTCGACACGGAGACCGTTCTGTCCTGTGGCGGCGGAGGGAAGCGTCGATGATCGTTGGTCGGAATTGCCTTGGGAAGAGTCGGTCGCGGGTACCGGAGGCTCTTCTGCGGCCTGCACTGGTGGTGGGGCGATCTGGAGGAGCGAAACAGTCAGGACAACGAGCAGCAACGGAACATTCGGGGGACAGTTCTTCTCTAGCAGCTTCATGCAACAGATCCTTTGTGTGTGTGATAAACCCGGTGTGTTTGTGAATCGTTCCTTCATCGGATGGCGGGCAGCCTAGGGATGCGCCTGCGCCGGTTGCTCGCTCTTTGACGGGATCAGTTCAGCCGTTATGCGTGTCATGCCGTCCCGCAGCCAATCGGTCAGAACGGGATCGACCAGTCCTTTCTCGTTGATCTCGTAGGTCAATCCCTTGAGCATCGATTTATAGGGACCGGAGCCATACAGCCGGTTGGCGATTACGAGGACACGTCCATGCTTGCTGGCTTCCTCGATCGTGGCACGAACGCCCGCGACGGCTTTCTCACGTTCTTTGGGCCAGTCTTCGCGGACCGTAAGCGCCCTGATCGTTTTCAGCTTGGCGCAGTGCGGGTCCTGCCGGAGTCGGTCGATGTTCTGGCTCATGACGGCCAGCCATTTGTCGTTGCCTTCGTCTGTGGCTTCTCCATGTGCGAGCAGCAGCACGGTCTCATTTCTGGGGTCTTTGCTGAGCTCGGCAATCCGCTTATGAAGGACGAGCGCAATCTCTTGGTTCTGCTCATAGCCTCCAAACGTCGAAAACAGCGTGGCTGTGCGGACTTGAGGGGGTGCGACGGATGTTTGGCTATGTCCGCTGCCGTGACCGTCGGCAGGAGCATGCTCAGTCAAACCCAGAATGTAGTCGGTCGTCGGTTTCATTTGATGGTCCAAGGCATACATCCGGACGAAGACGATTCGTCTGATCCCGCGCTGCTCCAATCGCGAGACGGCATCTTGAATGATGTATGGATCGCTCATGCCGTAGGCCATCTCGATCGGATATTTCTCCATGAGGGGTTGGATCGTGCTTTCTACGGCATCGTTCCACGGTTGGGTCGATCCGTGCGGCATGATCACGACACCGATTTGGCTTGCCGTCAGAGGCGTTTCTCGGTTCGCGGTTTTCTTCAGCCAGAGCAGCGCATTGGGGTGGGGGAGTAATTCCTCCGGTTTGTAGGCGACCTGTGTCTGCTTGAATTGACCGTCGAGCCAACTGCTGAGGGACATGGCATGGTCGAACTTGGGTCCGATGAAGGCAGGCACCAGTAACGTACGGCCTTGCTTGGCCATCTGGGCCAACAAGCGCGCTTTGATCTCTGCATTTTTCTGCTCTGCGTTCTCCGCTTCGCGATCGTAGTAGACGACGGCCTCGGCCTCTCGAAAATGCTTATATCGTGCGACGTATTGGACGAGCTGTTCGGCGTCTGTTCGAATCGCCTTCTCGCTGGCGCTATCGAGCGCGCCGGTGGCGACCACGATCAAACGTTCCGATTCGGGATGTTCGCTCAAGGCCTCCACACGATCGAGCACGATCTGGCCGATGAGATAATCGTGCGCCATCGCCGGGGCCCATCGGACGGGAAGACCGCCGGTGTAAGCGGGAACCAGCGGCATGACTCGTTTGAGCAGTGGATCGGCTTCGGAAAGAAACAGGGGAATCGCAACGATCTCGGTGGCGCCTGCTTGCTTCAGCTCCTGGGCCGCACGGGTGAGGTATGCGGCATATTCGCCTTCTACGCCGGAGTAGTTTCCCCCGACCAACGCTAGTGTGGCCGGGTAGGATTTCTTAAATTCGTCCAGAAGAGATCGGAGTTCCCGATTGCCGAGAAAGCCTCGGTCGGAAGCAACCACGAGAAATCCGATCTTCGAGGGGGCAGCGTCGGCCGGGATCCAATTTGCACCGAGCATCATCACTGCTGTGATGACCGATATCGATTGTTTGAACATGGAGGTATTTCCTTTCTTCATCGTTCGAGTCTGTAGTGAATCGGGATCAGCACATCGATCTGTGATTGACCAAGGTCCTGCTGTAGGCGAATGGGACAGGCGCGCTGCATAAGCTTCAGTGCGTCTTCATCTAAGGAGGCGTATCCCGAGCTTTCCGTGACGACCGCGTCGAGCAAGCTGCCGTCGCTCTTGATCCTGGCCTTGACGACGACGACACCTTCCCATCCCTGCATGCGTGCCAGGCGAGGATAGGCTTGCAGGCTCATGATCCGACGTTTCAGTAATTCATTCAGCCATCCATAGTCCGGCCTCGATGGAATGGTCCGCGTGATAGCGGGATGGTTCATCACGACAGTTTGTTGCGGAGTGGTAGCAGGTAAACCTGAATCCATTTGTGACATGGGCGACGAAGAGTTGCCGGTCTGAGGCCCTGGTTGAGGCGCGGTGGCGGAAGATTGGCTCGTCGGCTGCGATGAGGGAGCGTGGTCAATGGGAGATGAAGCAGGTGAATTGACTGAATCCGATAAGAGGCTCTTAGTAGTCTCAGTTGTATCCTGAGCGCTCTCGGATGCAGCAAATGAAGAATGCGACATGCCATCTTGGAGGCTTTTGATAATTGGCTCCGCAGCAGGACTCGCTGTAACGTGTGCGAATGCGGTCAGGACCGGGCGTTCAATCGCCTCGGCGGTATTCATGGTGGCAGGCTTGCTGGATTCGGTCACAGGCGGCAGGGTTTCAAGCTGTTGTTCAATTGGCGCAGGCTTTTCTATGGGAGTGGAATCGTGCATCGTGGCCGACGGATTCTTTTCTCGCTGTACCACGGTAGCCGTAGCGACTGGGTTCACCATCCGTTGAACGATCGAAGACTCGATGGGAGTCCGTTGCTCGATCACGCGCGTAGGCGAGGTGCTGGTCGTGCGGGGGGAGGATGGCATTGCGGGGGAGGGCGGTTCGGTGGCGGTGTCTTGGGGGGGCGCTGCGTCAGTCACACTCTTGGGATCGGTTAAGAGGAACTCCATGCGCAGCACAGGAGGCTGTGGTCTGGGAAGATCGTGAAGCAGCGAGATCGCAATGCCCATCACGATTGCGTGAATGGATAACGAGAAGCCCCAGGCTGGCAACAGATGTCGGGGGTGATGTGTCGGCGCGGTCATGGCGATATATGGATTCCTGTATGTGAACCGACGGGCGAGCTCCTCGGTCTATGATGATATCAATTCTCAAAATCATATACATGATTTGGTTTTGCCTTGCCCATGTCTGGTCGCCAGGTGTGCATGTTCTGTTTCCTGAAATCGTGGCTCAGGGAGAAAGAAGTTGCTGGGATGGGAGGGAATAGGCGCTACCGGCCTGGGGCGCGCAATGCGGCGGTTACAGGAAGACGGGCGGCTCGAATTGCCGGAGGGATTCCCCCGACGATGCTGATGCCCAACGCGAACCCCATCGTGATCAGCGCGGATGCAGGGGTCAGTGTCAGGCGAAATGCGAGTTCTGAAAAGGTACTGAAGTTCATCGTTGAAAGTGTGACAAACTGCAATGCCATGCCTCCCCCGATGGCGAGCAGGCCCGCGAAGGCTCCGAGCATGAGAGACTCAAGGAGAAACGCGGCGAGTATTTTCCGCCGGGGAAATCCCAACGCGCGGAGCATGCCGATTTCTCTGGTGCGAGACGCGACCGCTCCGTACATGGTCATGGTGCCTCCCAGAATGGCGCCGAACGCGAAGATGATAGTAAAAGTAAGTCCGAGAAGACGAATGAAGGTCGACATCGCGACTGATTTCTCCTGATAGTAGTCGCGCTCCCGCTTCACTTGGAGGAGGAGGCGCGTGTCCGATCCGATCGCGTCCTCGATGCCTTGGAAGGCGGAGGGGGCGGGCAGGCGCAGCGTTAAGGACGAATAGGAATCCCGTCCATAGGTGGACATGAGTTGGTCGACATCTCCCCAGATTTCCGATTCGAAGGCTGTTCCCTGAGCCTCCGTGATGCCAACGACGAGCCACTCCCGTTTTCCTATGCGCAGGTGAGAGCCGATGCCGTCGCGGAGAAATCGCTTGGCGACTTGCGCGCCGATGACGATTTCCGTCGTGCCTGGTTGCCAGGCGCGCCCCTGTCTCAGCCGAACCTGTGGCCGCAGGAGGAATGCCTCCGGTTGCGTGCCTCGGACGACGACATTCGCAGGGGTATCGGCTCCATCTTTTGCGAGGCTGATCAAGACAACCAATTCAGGAATAGCCAGGGGGGCGCCGCCAGTAGCTTGTGCGACGTCAGCGAGTGTGCGCACGATATGCGCTTGGTCGCGGTAGATCCCACTCGAGATTTCCGTGGTCGCGCCTTTGCGCAGCAGCAGGACGTTCTTCGGTGAACCGCTTTCAACCAGCGCCCGGTTCAACCCATTTCCCAGCATGAGGACCGCCAGCAGAATCAAGCTGACCAGTGCCAGCCCGGCTACGGTCAGCGCCGCCGTATTGCTCCGCACCCAGACGTTTCGAACACTGTAGGCCAAAAGAAGTTTCATGGATCAGGATCCTATCCGGCGTTATGCAAGTCCTCCGCGATCTTATCGCGCAAGAGTGCAAGAATGGGGAATACCGCTGCGCAGACGGCGATGCAGAGCGTGACCGATGCGCTCAACAGTAGTGTGCTTAGGTGCAATGTCAGATGTTGGAAGAAGTTTCCCAGTTTGGCGGCAACGAGCACCCCATAGAAGTGCGAGGCGGGGATTGTGATCGCGATGCCCAGGGCAGAGCCGATCCCTGCAATGAGCAGCGCTTCTCCCGTGACCAAGCCCGCCAGGTGGCTTGGCCGAAAGCCGAGCGTTCGCAGCACAGCCAATTCCTTCGTGCGCTCGCGCACCGCCATGACGAGGGTATTGGCGAGCACCAGCAGCGTGACGCCGTTCAGCACGATCGCCAGAAGTTTCAGCGCGCTGATAATGGCCCCGGACATGGCGACGAATCCGGCTTGAAACGCTTGCTCGGTTTCCGTTCTGGTCTCTGCCGTGGAATTGCCGAATTCCGCATCCACCGCCCGGCTCACACGCCCGGCAAGGGACGGATCGGCGATGCGGATGACGTACCAGCCGACCGTGCCGGCCCGATCGGGGTCTATTTGCTGCCGGCGTTCGTTCATGTAATCCCAGCGCAGCAGCATCCAGGTTTCATCCGTGGCACTGTCGTTGCCGCGGTATATCCCTCGCACGACGAATTCCCAGTCTCCGGGATAGATCGTGCCCTTGAGCGCGATCACGTCTCCGACTTTCCAGCCGTACAGCGCCGCCAGCCGACGGCCGATCACACAGCCACGCCGATCGCTGAGAAAGGCGTGGCGCTCTTCGTCCGTTATCGACAGTTCGGAGTGGAGATCCAGAAACGAAGCCGGTTCGACGGCGAACTGAGGGAAAAATCCCTTGGCGTCACGGTATACACCGCCGAACCAGTTGGCGTAGGTGACGCCGGTCACTCCATCCAGCGTGGCGATACGGTCTCGATAGGCGAGCGGAAGATGAATGGACAGCGAGGCGGCATGGCGAGCGATCAGTCTGTTGGGGATTGAGGCCTCGACGCCCGCGTACCAGGCACGAACCGTTGTGACGATGAGGTTGAAAGCGAGGATGACGGTGGCGATGCCGAGTGCCGTCAGTACGACGCGCAGGGAATGCCGCCGGAGATTGCGAACGATCAATGTTCCAAGCGTCATGAGCGCGTCACCGTTCCTTTGTCGAAATGGAGAGTCTCCTGGGCATAGTCCGCGGCCCGTGGATCGTGGGTCACCATGAGGATCGTCTTGTTGAGTTCGTGATGCAGCCGCGAGAGAAGCGCCATGATGGCTTCGGCTGCGGTTCGATCGAGGTTGCCGGTGGGTTCATCCGCCAATAAGATTGTGGGGTCGCTGACGATGGCACGCGCGATCCCGACTCGCTGTTCCTGTCCCCCCGACAACTGACGGGGGTAATGATGGACCCGATCATGCAACCCGACAAGACCGAGGGCTGCCTGGACATGCGTGAATCGCTCTCGTCGTGTCAGCGTGCTGAGCAGTAGCGGCAGTTCCACGTTTTCCGCTGCGGTTAATACCGGAATGAGATTGTAGAATTGGAATATGAAGCCGATGTGCCGGGCCCGCCATCTGGCGAGATCCGACTCCCCTTGCTGCGAGACGGCAAGACCGGCTGCGTGGATGGTGCCCTGAGTGGGACGGTCTAGGCCTGCGACCAGATTGAGGATCGTGGTTTTGCCGGATCCAGACGGTCCCATGATGGCAAGAAATTGTCCCCGTGGAACGGACAAGCTGAAATCTTTTAGGACCGGTATCTCTTGTTCCTCTCGAAAATAGGATTTGGAGACACGTTGGAATTCAACGACAGGCTGATTCATGGCTGATGCTCCTCTTGCTGGGATATTCGGAGACGGACTTTCATGCCCGATTGTAGCGATGACGGTGGCGCGAGGATCACTTGTGCCGATGCCGCCAGCATCCCGCGGACCTCGCTGTCTCCACCGCTCATGGACACTTCTTCTACGGAGACTTCACGGGCGGTCTCGTTTTCGAGTACATAGAGGACGGGTCGGCCGTTTTTCTGCACGAGTGCGGACGAAGGAACAAACAGCCGAGGTTGTGCCGAATCGCTCGATCGAGCGACCGGTGTGAAGGAAACCTTGGCACTCATTTCCGGGAGTACGCGATCGTCACGCTCGACGAAGCGAACTTTCGCCAGCACTGTGCCCTTGGATCGGTCGGCAGTCGGCACGATTTGGTCGACCGTCGCGGGGTAATGCTTGCCTTGCACTGCATCTAGGGTGATATCGGCCGATTGGCCTTGCTCGATCTGAGAGATCGAGGATTCCGAGATCTCGGTCTCGACCGAGAGCGATGTCATGTCCGTGATGAGCACCACCGCTCCGCGCGAACTGGCAGAGCCGGCCATGGGCGCGACGACTTCACCGATCTCGGCGAACTTCTTGAGGACTGTTCCCTCGAACGGAGCCCGAATCAGCGTGTTTTCCAGCATCACATCGGCGGTTTGCACGTCCGCTTCAGCGGCGGTAATCGCGGCTGCGGACGACCGCACGGCCGCTTCAGCCCGCCGGAGGCGCGTCGAGGCCGTATCGAACTCGGCTTGCGAGACGAATTGATTCGGCAACAGAGCTTTGGTGCGGGTATAGCTCAGTTGAGCATCCCGTAATTCTGCTTGCGCATTTGCCAAGGCTGCTTTGGCTACGTTCAGGCGTGCGCGAACCTGGTTGTGGATCGCCTGCACGTCGTCTTGCTGGACTCGTGCAATGATGTCTCCCGTCTTGACATGGCTTCCGACTGTGACGCCGAGATATTCGAGGCGTCCGGTCCCTTTGGAAGCCACAGAGGCCTGGCGCTGTGCCACCACGTAGCCGCTTGCGGTGAGAGGTGAGGTCAGGGTCTGTCTGCCAACGACACGCATCGGTACCGTGTCCACTTCCGGCAAGGACGATGAGCGGGGTGCATACCAATATAATGCTGTTAGAGAACAGCCTGCGGCGATTCCTGCCGTCACCCATTTGAGCCATGACCGTGGCGGGCGTGGAGTGCGAGGGGCTTCGTCTCGCGGCAAGGTCAGGACGGACACATCGGCATCGCGTATCGGTGCGCCTGTCATCGGGATCCTTCCGGCAAAAGTAAGGGGGAACGGTGTTGGTGCTGACTGTGCTGCAATCGAAAGTGAACCGGCGATTGGCCGGTGGCGCGTTTGAAGAAATGGCTGAAGGCGAATTGATCGCTGAATCCCAGCGCCGCCGCGATTTCAGCCATGCTTTTCTCTGTGGCGGCGAGCAGGAGCGTGGCTCTCTCCAGTCGACGATGTTTGAGATAGGAAGAAAAAGACTCCCCCATGGTCGATTGAAAGAAGTCGGAACAGTATTTCTCCGAATAACCGAGGAACTGCGCCAACGTCTTGAGGGTCAGTCCTTTGGGCAGATTGAGGTCAATGTATTGCGCGATGTGCAGAGGAAGATTCTTCGGTGTGACTGTGGCGTCATGTGCGTCTGTCGGCACGGAGGTGAGGTCGAACAATTGACAGATCACATCCCGGACCTCACGCTCCGTTTGAGCATTCAAGAGTTGTTCGGCTGCATGCGGAGCATGCCGACGAAGCTGCGCAAGCAGCGTTTTCATACGGTCAGGCAGCATCATCGAGTGTGCCGGTTTTGCCATGGATGATCGGACACCTCTAGGGTGTTTTCGCTCCTGCCAGGCCGCCTGACCAACGAGTAGGGGCCGTGCCTGGGTCATGTTGGGCTCAGGATTCATATCCTCTGGTCTATATACCCTGCGTCAAGCATCGGGTGCGTATGACTGTCGATCGCCTACGTCCGATAGGGGGGCCTGCCCCCAATCGATTCAAATGGTATGTGCAGGAGCCGTCGGCAGCGCTTGCACTTGAGTTCCAGTCCGTTACGTGTCCATCTCGCCAGGAGTTGCCCGCACGCGCAGCGGATGTCATGGCCGTCGGGTCGTTCCTGGGTGTGTCTCTCCACGGGATACTCCTATGAAAACAAAAGCCCATGGCTGTTGAACAACCATGGGCTCTGGACTTTCTGTCCTTTGGCCTAGTCTATCCTGATCGACGGGCGAATCAGGACGGACAACTCAATTCAATAAGGTGGGGCGGAGGGCCTCAGGAGGACGTGAGGGCCCCCGCCTGCGAAGTGGGATGGCACTCCCACTCCGTGGCCGGTGTGTCGGTCACCGGCTGCACGGTCTATGCTCTTTCGAGCGCTCCTATTGGTAGTCCTCGTTCAGCGATTTTAAAAATGCAACCAGCGACGTGACATCGCCGGCTGTCAGCGCGATGCCTTGGAGTTGGGAGGCGCCGTTTCGCAGTGACCCCGCACGGGCTTGCGAGGAGACTCCTCGATAGAACCCGATGATGTCGTCCAATGTGTCGAACTGTCCCGTATGCATGTAGGGAGCAGAGTGGCTCAGATCCCGAAGACCGGGGGTTCTAAACCGCGCGATAGCCCGATCGAGCAGGACACTGTCCGATAGCGGGCAGGGCTGTTGGTCATCGCATAAGATGGTTCGAATTTTTGCCTGGGGGCCAGGCATGTCGGGATTGGCAAAAATATTCCAGACTCCAAGGTCGGTCAATGCTGGATCTGCCAGAAGTGGGATTGCCCGGAAGGGCTCTGCTGCCGCAGGGTGGAGCTCGGTCGCAGGGAGAAACTGATTGTAGTTTCCATTGCGGGTCACCAGGTTTGGAATCGATAGTCCTGCGAACTGGTTGGCTCCGTGAATGGCATCATATTCATTTTGCGCAGTGCCGGTATTGTGTAGCTTGAAATCCGTGAAGTTCGGCGCAGCATGGCAGCTGATACAGTTGCCGATCGTCCCCGCAGTCAATTCACCAGGTGAAGCGGGAAGCGCCGCCGGCTCTGCCAGAAACATCTTTAACCCTGCCAGCTCAGCCGCTCCGAATTCGAAGTTCTGCGAGGGATGGAACTGAAATTGGCCATCCGTCCGGTTCGGGTTGGACGTCACGAATTGCGGGCTGAACCCTGGCGCGTTGATTAAGGCCCGTAAGCGCCGGCTATAATCGAGTTCAGTTTCGTTCGGGTTCGGCTGCTGGGGAAGCCCGTTGACTTCTAGGAAGACATCGAACGGTGAGCGGATGGGGGCTCCACTGTCTTCTGTTTGCGAGAAAAGCAGCCCGTTGACGTAGGCGGTGACCACTTTCACCACGGCGTCGAATATCTCCTGATCGGTGCCCGATCCCACAAAGGCGCGGAATTGAGGCGGCAGGCGGAAGTCGTCGGGGATGGCGGAGTTCGTCCCTGTAAAAAGAAGTCGATACGATAATCCGTCAAATTGCTGTGCCAGGTCGCCGGTTCCATTGTCGCCTCGCACCACTTGTGCGAGATGAGTGATGGCCTGTGGGCGTTCACCGGGGAGCCATCCGAAGTTCCTCCCTGTGAACGTGGCCGCGATCAAATCCTCCATTGAGTTGAACTCCGCATCGAAATGGAACAGAACTCCGCCGGTTCGATCCAGAGTAGAATTGACCAGCGCAGGTGAATTGCGAGGTGCGTGAGTCTTCCCATCGGCCCTCGCCGGAATTGGACTCCGGCGCGCGAAGTCGGCATAAGTCCGCATCCCGCCACCTGGCGCTGTCAACACATCATCAACCATGTGACAGGCACGGCAATTTATCGACAGACCGTTGAATGGACCTGGGTTAATTGAACCGGGTATCGGCGAGCCGGGCGTCGAGGTTTCTACTGTTCTCACGACCGCGTCGTCGGTGTTCGGATCGTTCACGTTGCCGCCATTATCCAAGAACACTTTGAAGGCTTGCGCGAATCTGGTTTCAAGAAACAGTCGTTCACCGACTGCTTGTTCGGCTCCTGGAGTCCCGGTTGTCAGTGGACTAGAAGATCCACCGGATGAATTGCCTCCGGCTGAGCAGCCATTGGTCGTCACTGCTGCAACCAGCACGAAGAATGCGATGGAAAGACTAGGCATTGCTGGGAACGTGTGATGGTTCATGGCGATTCCTCATGAAATAGGTCTGACACAACATCATGGCGCGAAACCGATGGTGCTATTAGGGGACGATGATCCGGCTGCTCAAGGCAGTGGCCGCACACCTCAATAAGCTCACGGTCAAATTGCGTTCCTGCTGAAACTCTCAGAATTCGGTAGGCTACTTTGGTCCGGATGGCTGGGGCCTCGATCTCCGGCACTTCGATCGCATCGAAGGCGTCCGCAATGGAAAGGATCCTGGCTTCGAGCGGGATGAATCGCCCCCTGATTCCGTAGGGGTAGCCTGACCCATCCCATCGTTCGTGGTGATGGGCGATGAAGACGCGGGCTTCTCGAAGAAAGTGAAAGGGTTCGAGGAGTTCTGCTCCGACTCTCGGGTGGCATTGTATGGCGATATAGGTTTCGGCCTCCAAGGGGCGACGTTCTGAAAAGATGTGTGGAGGAAGTGTCAGGAGACCAATGTCATGAAGCAGGGAAGCAAGCTTGAGCTGATGCAGGGCCTCATGGGAAAGCCCAGCACGTTTGCCCATGCTCACTGCGAGCGCTGCGGTTCGTCGCCCGTGCCCCTGCTGCCAGGGGAGGGCGTGATCCAACTCCTTGGTCACTTGTCGAACGAGGATACTTTCGACGTCGCGGCGAGAGGAAGCGGGTAGGCGAAGGCGATCAATCTTGTGCAGCATAGACAAGATGTGTGTTAGCGGAGATGCAGTTTTGGCTTGATCCTTGGTCGTCATAGTTTTTGTCGAATGCGTCTCGTCTGGCCGACGGTCTTCGAGGACCGCCGGTTTTCATTTTCTTAGAAGTACGTGGCTATGGAGAGCACCAGCGCACTGTTGTGAATTCTCGACGCAGAGTTCGGGTCAAAGGCCTTGGGTTGATACTGGTAGCTTGCTTTAATGACGGCATCTTCGATGGGGCGATAGTTGACCCCGAATGAATATTGCTCAAGCTCTCCAAACCCGCCCTGTTTATTATCCAGGTTGGTATTTACCCGGTCGTAGCGAAAGACGGCTGTGAATGTTGAGCCAGGTCCGAATCGTTTAGGTGATAGTTTCGACAGCCATTCAGGCATGAAATGATAGTTGCCTTGAATATAGAGACCGTCCATGCGCTGAGGGGCGATGCCGAGGCTGCTACCGCCGAGACTAGTAAGGAGTGATCCTGGTGCGAACCCCAATTGATTATTCGGGATGGCTCTGGAATTGCCTCGGGCATAGGCCCATGCTGCTTCGCCGATGATTTCAAATGGTCCTCGTTGGAGCGTCCAATCGAGTGCGGTTATGCTCAGGGGGTTGTAGCTGCTGGGTGAGGCATTGCCGTAGTATCCAGACCCGGCAATTTCAACACCGAGAAAGGGGCTATATGCGAGCCGACCGGTAACCGCTTTGCCGTTATTGATATCGAAGCCGTCGTCGGCTCCGCATTTCCGCTGACGGGCTCCTCTGGTCCCACTTTCTTCATTGATCGTTGGAGTTCCGTCCGGTTCATGACCGCAGGGGCCAGTGCTCACATAGAGCTCATAGTCGACCTTGCTCGTGGTTCCTGGGTAAAACGTTCCGTAGAACCCGGCTCCAGTTTCCGACACTGTGGTGGGAATGATGAATTGGCTGACGAGGGGGCGATCCGTCAAATCGTTCAAGGGGGAGTCGTGCAGCAGGTTGAATTTTCCGATAGGCAAGAGAAGGATGCCTGCCCGAAAATTGATGGCTTCCTTGATCAAGTAGTCGAAATGTGCGAATTCAAGTCCGAATTCGATTTCGCGATCAGGCCCGCCTTCCTCGCGAATCCCGTGTTCGATCTCAATCTCTGCGGCGAACTTGAGGTGTTCGGTAATGTCACCGTAAATAAAGGGGACAAATCGTTGTTGGTCGAAATTGTTGGTGATTCCCTGGCCATTGCGGATGGTTGAATAACCATTCTCGATGGTCCCCTTTCTTTGAGCGCGGAAGGTGGCATCTGCATAGCCGCCGACGATTGCTTTTGGCGCGGTGACGAACGGCTTGGCATAGACGAGCCGACCCGATCCGGTTGACCCGAATGACAGTGTCTGCGGTTGATCGGCACGTCGCTCACGCCCGACCTCTGGGAGCGATCCTATTCCCGGTTCCTCAGCCGGTCCCGCAGATCCTTCTGGTCGATTGCCGGCGCCTTCCCGGCGTTCATGTTCCTGGTATTGCTTGATCGTCTCGCGGTGCTGTCGAAGCTCGTCTTCGACCTGTTTAAGGCGTTTCTCCAGTATTGTGTCGTCGGCAAATACCGACAGGTCAGGCCACAATGCGATGATGAGCGCTCCGAGTCGTAATGTCGTCTTCATAGACGTTCTCCTGCATTGTTACGAAGTAGATAGTGACTCGGGACTCTGAGGCCTCTGGTCTATGTGTGGTTGAATAACCTTGTTACGCTCACTCCTTTCATCATGAACATTGGGCAGTAAACACAAAGCCCAAGACCACTCTCGTGATCTTGGGCTCTGGGTGAAAAACCTCTGGCCGAGATAGACTGTGTGCGCACTGCTACCCGGTCATGTCGGGTCAGGGCGTTTGCCGGACATGAGCGGCTGTTTCAAAATCCACATTTCATACAGGGGAATCCACATCATGATGAGAAAGGTCGCCATCATGAGCGTATCGCCGGTCAGCATGGTCAATACGAAGATAGGCGAGACATAGCTGATGAGCCAAGGAGACAGGAGATCGAGCCCCACGCCGGCGAAGGACAGCCATGAGAGCCACACTTTCATTGTGGGGCTGGCGTTGGTCAAAAATAGGACATGGACGAGAATCATGAATACCACCGGCATGGTAAATAAATGGAAGTGTGTGATCTCGGCTAATTCACGGAACGACATCGGTTCGCCGAAGGTGGCGTCCGATCCGCGGTAATGGTCGGCAATGCCCTGAGGAGATAAGCTGGTCATGCTATGGGCCCAAAAGAATGAAAATAAAAATCCGATCAACATCAGCAGTAAGAACTGTGTGTAGAGCATTCTAATGTGGCGATCGGAGTCACGAATTTTGAATCGTTGATTGAAATTTTTCATAGTGGGACGCTCGGTCCTCTTCTCTTAGTTGCCGAATATTGAGGTGAAAAAGCCCTTGTCACTCTTGCGGGATGCGACTGTATCGCTGCCCAACCCTGCCGGTTTTAAATAAAACTCATCCACGAGGACGAGGACTCGCTTGACGCCGGCGCTCATGGAGCGAACGGACATGGTCGCTCCGCTGATGTTGATGATGTCCTTATTGATCCGAATCGGATCCGTCACCGTTTTGCCGTCGTACTGAGCGTTGAAACGCTTTGTCCTGACTTCACTGCCTTTGGCGTCCCGAAATACGAGGAGTTCCACATCGGTGCAGGTACCCTTGGCATCGACCCCGACCATGTAGGTCATGGGCTTATATTTGCCGATGGTATTGTGAACCATGGCATAGCCGTCGATCTTGTCGCCGGTTTGACCGATGTAGAGTTCGAACGAATCCTCAGGAAATTTCCATCCGATCCGCTGTTCGATCAGCTCTTTTTTCTCGGCGGTGAGCCGAATCAGTTCCTTGCGTACCTGCTGAGATTTAGGCATGACCGTTTTGAGGGCTTGTTCTTCTGTCATGAACTCTTCGTATTTAAAGTCGTCTTCCGTGACATAGCGGCGCAGCTCACTGTCCCAGATTTTCTCACCAGCCAGGGCTGGAAGTGGTGAAAATGTGAATAAGCCAACAATGACAATGGTGCGGTACGCACTCAGGTTAGTGAACATCCGTGCTCCTTCAGTTTGGCATCTAGGCGATTCTGCACGTCACGCATGACGTCGTCGGACGGGTCTGTCGAGGCCCAGCCAAAGAGACGAGAGCCGCCTCGGAACGCCCATCGTTGCCGCTCTTCTACGAAGTTGATCTTCGTCACGTCGTCGAGCCGTTTGACCGAAAGCGTAATACGGGACCGATCTTTGCTGTCCCCCACGTCGCGTTGGAGGGCACCAAAGGTCCGTCCCGGCATCGGGATTTCCAGCCAGCCGGTGACGATGAGACCGGCATCTTTGTCATTCGTATTGATTGCGCGATCCTTGACTGCTTCAAGAGCGGCTTCCCAGGCATGGTCATAGCTGCAAACGGCAAATCGCTGCTGCATGCCGCTCATGGAGGCGCATGCTGTCAGGAAACCGGCCATAATGAAGAGGCTGAGCCGAGTACAATACATGAAAACCTCGATCCCTGTCCGGTGCTCCCCACCAGGATGGTGGGGAGCACCCATAATATCAATATCTAGAAGTATGTCGCTGCTTGAATCAGGAATCCGTTTCCATTCATCGGACTATTTGCGCTGCCAAGGTCTCCAGCGTTGACTAGGCCTGTTGCATTTTTCTGGGTATTGAATTGCCAGTCGAACTTGAACACGGTGTCCTCGATCGGTCGAAAATTCATTCCGAGCGTCAACCGTTCGAGTTCCCGACGATTCCCTAAAGTATTAGGAGCGTTTCGAGTGCGATCGTCGGTGTCGGTATCGACATGTTCCCAGCGCACAACCGCCGTGAAGGTTGAGGCATCTGAGAAATGGCTTGGGGCCCATTTCTTCAGGAAGTCCGGCATGAAATGGTAGTTCCCCTGAATGTAGTAGCCCTGCATGCCGGCTGGCCCGATCCCGCTCCCGGCGGTACCAGTTGCATTGTTGTTGCTGATTCTGGACCAGGCGGACTCACCGATGATTTCGAACGGCCCTTTTTGGAGAGTCCAGTCGAGCGCGAATATGCTGATCCTTCCGGTTCCGATGGCCCCAGCGGAGGGTTTGTAGGCACCATGATAACCGGACCCTGCCACTTCAATCCCGAGCATCGGGCTGAAGGCAAGGCGGCCGACGACGGCCTTGTTATCGTCGCGATCCCGAGAGACACTGCCTCGCGCGCCTCGCACTCCCGCATCGGTAATTGAGCCTGCTGTCTGACTCATGCCGTTAACCGCATAGACTTCATAATCCAGCTTGGACTGGGAGGAAGGATAGAGGGTGCCGTAGATGCCGGCGCCCGCCTCGAACCAGGTGCTGGGGATGACGATCCTCGAGACCATTGGTCGATCGACGAGATCGTTCAACGGTGAGTCGTGCAACAAGTTGAACTTGCCCACCGGCATGAGGAGGATACCGGCACGGAGATTGACGGCCTCGTGGACCAAGTAGTCGATTTGCGCGAATTCAATCTGCATGGAGCCGTCAGTGCCTTGCGGAGCATTCGTTCCGCCGCGCTCTATCTCGATTTCCGTGGCGAACTTGATATGATCGGTGATGTCCGCATAGATAAAGGGCACCAGCCTCTGCTGACCGAAGGAGTTCCGGCTGGGGTTGTCCAGGTTCTGACGCGATAGGCTGTTGTACATGACGTCGGCGTAGCCACCGACTGTGGCCTTCGGGGCGCTCAAGAAGGGCTTGGCATAGATCAGTTTTCCTGACCCGGTTGAACCGAAGCCTAAGGCGACCTTTTCTTCTCCCTTCCGCTCGACCCTGATATCGGTCATTGGTCCGGTCGCAGTGGGGTATTGGACGGCACCTGGCTGGCCTTCTTTCTTTTCCATGGCTCGTTCCATGGGGCTTTCTCGGCGTTCATGTTCCTGCATCCGTTTGTTGACGGCTTCGTCGACGAGCTTCTTAATGTCCTCCGGGGTCATGTTCTCTGCCAAAGCCGGCATGACCGGCAAGCTGGCGATGATAAGAGCCCCGAGGATTGACCGGATCTTCATCGGTATCCTCCACGGTGAGTAGGGTTGTGGTCTGACTCGGGACTCGGCGGTCTCTGGTCGTGTTGATGTTCCATAGTGACTGCTCGCACGAGAGATGCGTGATAGCCTCCTTTCATGATCATGACGCATTGCGAGACGTGAGATCCGTCCATCCTTCAATGGACGTGAAGGGGATGACAACAATCCGTTTGCAGCGTTTGCATTTCAACTCGAGGCCTTGCCCCCGTACCTTGGCCATGAGCTGTCCGCACTCGCAGCGTGTTTCGTCGCTATGATGGGTCTGTGATGTAGGAGATTTTGTTGTGACCATTGTGAGTGCCTGTTGATCTAAATGAAATTGAGAACGATTATTAATATCCTGACAGGGCCTCGGTTGTCAAGGGGGGCCTGCATACGATTTTTGGAGGGTGGAGCGCATGCTTTCTTGCGGGAGATTGCCTATAATTCTGCCATGATGGCTCAGTAGGCCTTGCGATCGATCAGGTGTCGGGGCCTCGGACCTCGTTGGCTGGCTCAGGATTTGGTGAGGCGAAGCCGTATTCATGGCTCTCCTTGCGATCGTTTACGGTATGTCAGGTAGGAGGCTGCTCATGTCTATGGTTCGAACAATTGCATCCTCATGCTGTCTCTCCCTCCTTCTGATGATGGAATCCGGGTGCGTTAGGCTGTCACCTGGCTCTCCCTCCGTGGTGGTGAAGCGGACGCAGATCCATATGGGAACGTTCGTGTCGATCACGGCTGTAGCGCCCACCGATCAGGACGCGAACAGGGCAATCAATGCGGGTTTCCAAGAAGTGAAGCGCCTTGAGCAACTCCTGAGCACCTGGATCCCAAGCAGCGAGCTTTCTCGCGTGAATGTTTCGGCGGGAATCAGGCCGGTCGCTGTGAGCCTTGAGACCTGGACGGTCGTCCAGCGTGCAAAGCAGGCGGCAGAGTTAACCGGTGGTGGATTCAATATTGCCATCGGTCCAGCCGTCGATCTATGGCGCGTCACTGAAGACCAACGCATACCGACAGAGGCTGAGTTAGCGGCGCTTCATTCCTTGGTGGATTTGCAGGCGATTCTGGCCGATCTGCATGAGCAGACGCTCTATCTAGAAAAGCCTGGTATGCGGATCGATGTCGGCGGAATCGGAAAGGGCTTTGCCGCGGATCACGCGGTCATAGCGATGAAGCAGGCTGGGGCATTGGCTGGAGTGGTGGCGCTCTCGGGGGATATCAAAACATTCGGCCAGCTGCCGGGCGGAAGAAAGTTCCCCGTCGGCATTCAGCATCCGCGCAAAGAGGGAGCGGTTCTTGTCTTTATCGACTTGGAAGATGAAGCGATTTCAACGGCGGGCGACTATGAACGATTTTTCGAGCGTGACGGGGTCCGGTATCATCACATTCTGGATCCGAATACGCTTCAGCCGGCCCGTGGCTGCCAAAGTGTGACGGTGATTGCCAAAGAAGGGGTCTGGGCGGATGGACTCGATACGGGCATCTTTGTCATGGGGCCGGAGCGGGGTATGGAACTCGTCGAACGGCTGCCGGATGTTGAAGCCATTATCGTCGGTGCTGATGGCCGCCTGTTTCTTTCTTCAGGGTTACAGAATCGGGTTCGGTTTCCAGGGCAATCGGATGGCAGAGGGCAGGGCCAATGATGCGGACGGTTCAGCAGCTTCTACTTCTCTGTACCCTAGGGGCAGTCGGCGCCTGTTCGGAGATCGAAACCCACTATTTCAAAGATCGTATCAATGAAGCCACGGCCGAACGGGTGGCGAAGCGTTATGGCTCGCCCCATAAGGTTGAGGAGCGTCTGGACCATCACGTAGTCTGGACGTACTTTGACCGCGGGAGCGCCAACTCCGGCTACGCAGGTACGGCCCGTTCATCCTTTTGCCGTGCCTATGTGCTGACCTTCGATCGAAAAGAGATTCTGAGAGACTGGCAGCAGCAGGATTGTTGAAATGGGCAGGATCCTTCCCGCTTCCCGTTCGATCTACCGATCCAAACGATAACTCATCGGAATCTTGATGGTCATGCGTGGCTGGCCCAATGGGTGAGGCAAGTGAAAGGGTGCTGCCTGTTTCATGGTGTCCATCGCGGCCTTGTCGAGACCGGGATGCCCGGAGCTCTGAAAGACTTCCATCTCGCTGATATTTCCGTCCTCGCTGATCACGGCCTTCACCACGACTTTTCCTTCAGCTCGCTCCGCCCGAGCTGAGGCAGGATAGCGCTTCAGCTCTTCTACCCGTCGTAAAATTGCTTCTGAGAGCCAGCCATAGTCGCGCTTCATCGGTGCGTTTGCTGGTGCCTGAGAGATGGCGGCAGTCTGAGCGGGCGCTGCGTCAGTCAGGGGTGCTGGTGTCGGGGAAAGGGTGGCCGTCTGGATCGGTGGTGAAACGGGAGTCGCGGGTGGGGTCGATGGCGCTGGATGTGTATCGGATGGCACTGGCACGGTTGGCGGCTCCTCGGCTGGTTTCTGAATCGGTGAAGCTTCGGGAGCTCTTGGTGCCACAGCCTCATGCCTGATGGGCTCGGCTGGTCGTGCGGTATGAGCGGCTGACTGTGAGGGCGGCACTGGTTCGAGTGGCATTGGTGTGGGAGGCTCCGCAACCAGGGGAGTAACGGTCGTTCGCTCAGCAATCGCCGGAGTCGTCTGTTGCGCAAGGGGCTGAGGTGCTGCGAGGGGCTGTGTCGGCGCATTCTGCTGCATGGGAGCGGCGGGAGTAGGGGGTGAAGGTGGAACTGAGTGAGGTGTGGATTGATGGGGAGGCGATGTCGTGTGTGTCGCCGGTTGTGTCGGCGACACCATGGCGACATTCCACTTGAAGGGTTCGTCTTGGGGCGAGAGTTGGGCCTGTGTCATCAGTATGAGTGCGATGAGCGCCACGGTACCATGCAAGAGGATGGAGACGAGCCATCCAAGGCTATGCGCCTCTTTCCTGGTCCCTGATCGATGTGGTTCGGCAGCGATCACAGGCGAATAACCTCCAGACTGACCTGTTGAAACCCCAGGCCCCGTACTTCATCCACCACAGACACGAATCGTTCGAGCAAGGTGACCTTGTCTGCCCGCACGACGACAGCCGACTCTCGAGGTTCCGTGGCCAGAGCATTGGGAAGCCCTCCCTCAGGAATGGCATGGTCGTTGAGAAAAAGCGCACCGTCGGCAGTGAGGGTGATTACGACGGGGGTCTCTTTGCGATCGCCGACCTCTTTTGCCTTCGCTAAATTGACGGGAATCTGTCCACTGCTGATGAACGTGGCGGTGGTCAGGACGATGACCAACAGGACCAGCATCACATCCACAAGGGGGATGACGTTGATCTGATCAATGTCTCGTTGCATGGCGTTCCTTGTGTTGGGCGAGGAGTTCGGTCACCTTCCGCCTGAGTACATTGTTCATGACGACACAGGGAATGGCGACCAGTAGTCCGACCGCCGTGGCTTTGAGCGCAAGGCTGAGTCCGATCATGATGGCATTGACCGCCATGGTGCCGGAGGTTCCCATCGTATGGAAGGTGAGCATGATCCCGAGCACGGTCCCCAGCAAGCCGATGTAGGGAGCGTTTGCGGCTACCGTGCCGATGATGACTAGATGTTTGGTGAGCGCCATTTCCAGCCCTAGGTTGGTGGGGTATTGCGCGAGATCGACACGGCGGTAAAAGAGCCACCGTTCCACCGCAACGGCGACGGTCCAGAGGCTGAGTGCCAGTAAGAGGCCGATGATTCCGTAATCGACCAGGTTTTGTAATGCGTTCATAGGCGAGGTCTCACTTTCTCTCTGTGATTCACGGGCCGGTAAGGTTGGACCAGTCGTGAGGATCTATCAATGCCAGATCGTGAAAAAGCCTGTCAATGCTCTCGCGTGATCGGCCGGACCAGTTGACCTTTCGCAGGCTTCGGGAAATCTATTTTTGCACGTAAGAATTTCGACGGTCTGCACCCCTGAGACAAGAGGAGTGCACTCTCGCAGGATGCTCAAAAAGGCCAGACTTCTCACCCGCCCAACCCTGGCGTGCCGAGCGCGCCTTGTCCCAAGCAAGGCCGCAGCGAGCGAAGGCCTGAGGCGTACCCGTAGGGTACGTTGATGGCCTGAACGATGCGACCTGCCTGCGCGAAGCCGCTTCGGCGAAGGCAGGGAACGACGCTGGCGGACTTTTTCAGCATCCTGCTAGCTCGCGGATTTTTCTTGCCGAAAGAGCACCGTATGGGTCGCCAAGACACGAAGCTCTACGGTTGTACCTGCTTGATATACGCTCGTAGAGCTCTGACTGCTATGGACGATTTGACCGGAGGGGAGTCTGACGGTGTACAGATTTTCAGAGCCGCGGAATTGACGGGAGAGGACGCGAGCGCGGGCGCCTTCCGTGGGCACGAGGTGAATGTCGTCCGGCCTGATCATGACGACGACTGCCGTGTCGTCTTTGCACCCGATCGTGTCAGGAAACTCTCCCAGTTCTGTCTGGACCATGCCGCGGGATACGGTTCCGGGAATGAAGTCCGCTTGGCCGACAAAATCGGCCACGAACGGCGTCGCCGGCATGTGGTAGATCATTTCCGGGGTGTCGAATTGCTCCAAACGCCCTTGGTTGAGCACGGCGATTCGATCGGCCATGGCAAACGCCTCGTCATGGTCATGTGTGACGAGCACGGTTGTTGTCTTCGTCCGGCGGAGCAGTTCGTGCAATTCCTGGCGCATGCGCCCGGCCATGTCTGGGTCCAGATTGCTGAAGGGCTCATCGAGCAGCAGTACGACGGGGTTTTGGACCAGGGCGCGAGCGAGGGCAACCCGCTGTTGCTGGCCTCCCGATAATTCGTGCGGGTATCGCCGCTCGAACCCCTCCAGCCCCGTGAGCCTCAGCATTTCCTGGACCCGCGCGGCACGTATGTTTCGAGTGAGCTGTTGGAGCCCAAAGGCGATGTTGTCCTGCACGCACAAGTGGGGAAACAGTGCGTATTCTTGAAAGACCATGCCGACCCGCCGGTTTTCGGTTGGGGTCATCACGTCCGGCGACGACATGAGTAGGCCGGACAAGAAGATCTGGCCTGAACGAACCGGTTCAAAGCCTGCAATCGCGCGCAGAATCGTAGTTTTGCCACAGCCGGAAGGGCCGAGCAAACAGAGAATTTCTCCCTCCCGTGCCGCGAAGGAAATCTCCTTGACCGCGGGGCGACCGGTTTCATATGAACAGGACACATGGCGTAGTTCCAAGACCGAGGAGGCCGGGGTAAAGAGGTTGCCCTGGAAGGTGCTCTCCTCGGATGGACTTGGTGCGGTGGAATGGTCTGAGATCACGAAATCACAATCCTTCCTATTAGGCTGCGCGCCAATCTTTTGAAACCAACAAGGCCAATGCCGGAAGACTCAGTACGACGATCAAGAGTGCGGAAGGGGCCGCGAGTTGAAAATATTCCTCGCTCGCTTCCATCCAGACGCGAATGGCCAGGGTGTCGAATCCCACCGGCCGCAACAAGAGGGTTGCGGGCAACTCCTTCATCGTTTGCAGGAACATCAAGACCCAGGCGACGACGAATCCGTTCCGCACGAGCGGCAGGGTGACCCGGCGCCAGGTACCACGCATTCCAAAGCCGAGCGTGCGTGCGACTTCTTCCAGATTTGGCGTAATTTGCTGGAGCGCCGGCTCCAGAGACTGGAGCCCGGCCGGGAGAAAGTGGATCACGTAGGCCACGATCAGGATCAGGACTGAGCCATAGAACATCGGGGCCAGTTTGGTAAAGAGGACGAGGACAGCTAGGGCGGCAACCGGTCCCGGCAGCACATAGCCGGCATAGGCAGCCTGGAGGCAGCTTAGATTCAGGAAGGTCGGGCGGCGGCTCGCCAGATAGGCGAGCGGCAAGCCGATTAAGACGCCGCCGGTGGCAGCACTGGCCGCTAGGACGCCGCTGTTCCAGACGAATCCGAAGAAGCGGCTGTCGAGAGTGGCCTGTGCCTCAGGCGACAGGCTCCATTGAATCAAGAGTGCAGCCGGAAGTGCGAAGGCTGCGCCGACGATCAGTCCGAGATAGCTTGTGACGGCAAGCGTGCCGATCCATCCATAACGCTGCCGTTGCGGCGCCCGGTAGCGACCGGTGGTCTGATAGAACCGGCTCTTCTGCCGGAACCAGCGTTCCGTGATCAGGAAAATCAGCGCCAGCCCGACCAGTAAGAGGCTCAAGATGCTCGCCGCGGTATTGTCGGACCGGCCGGTCATCTGCTGGAACACGGCATAGGTGAGGGTCTGGTAGCGCAGCAAGGAGACCGCGCCGAAGTCCGACACGACATACAAAATGACGAGCGCGACACCGGCGGCAATCGAGGGGCGCATCAGCGGCAGGGTGACGCGCCAGAGGGTCGAGAGGCGAGAGACGCCGCTGGCCCTCGCCACTTCTTCGAAGGACACGTTCATGCTGAGGAGCGCACTCCGGCTGAGCAGATAGACGAAGGGAAACGTATCCAGCGCCATCACCAGCGTTGCACCCCAATAACTATGAGGAGAAAAAATCCTGGCCTGGGGCCCTGCCAGGAGTTGCCAGACATGCTCGACGGGACCGCCGAACCCAAGAATGTAGGAGTAGACGTAGGCCAGCACATAGGTCGGCATCGCCAATGGAAGGACCAGAGCCCCCTCCCATAGTCTGCGACCGGGAAATTCCACACGTGTGACCAGCCAGGCGGTCGACACGCCGAGGAACAAGGTGATGACGGCCACGCTGGCGGCTAGTGAGACGGTGTTGAACAGGAGCTCGGGGATACGGGTTGCCCACAAACGGCTCCAGACGGCGGGATCAGCGGAGAGGGCTTGTGATGTGACGTACCCGAGCGGGAGCAGGATGATGCCAGCCGTGGCTAAGGCGAAGAGTTGGAGTGGCGACGTCAGTTGGCGGCGAATCGTGTTCACGGTGGGTTCCTTCGATTACCGGAGACCCACTTGTTCGATCAGTGTGAGGGTCGGTTCGCGCAATTCAGCCAACTTGGTGAGGGGGACCAGCGCGGCACGGAAACTCTTCCGGTCCACGAGCGCCGGATCTGCTTTCACATCTGCATGGAGGGGGTACTCCTTGTCGAGATCGGCAAACAACTTCTGTCCTGCTTGAGCGACCAGGAATTCCACGAGCAACTTCGCACTGTCGAGGTGCTTGGTTGACTTGATGATGCCGACACCGGCGACATTCATGATCGCCCCCATGCCGCCTTCCTGCTGGTCCGGCATCAGCACGGCGATCGGCGCGGTGGGTTGCGAGGCAAGATGACGATAGACGTAGTAGTGATTCACGATGCCCAGTGCGACCTGTCCCTTGGCCACGGCATCCACGATCTGTGAGCTTTTCTGGTAGACCTGGCTATCTGCATTGGTCTTGAGACCTTGCAGAAATTGTTTGGTCTTCTCCTCGCCATGCGTGGCGCGAATAACCGACACGCCGGCTTGCAGATATTCACTGCCAGAATTTGGAATCGCAATCTTATCTTTCCATTTTGGATCGGCGAGGTCGAGGAGCGATTTCACCTGGTCCGGCTTCACCATGGTCGTGTTGTAGACCACGATCCAGAATCGTCCGGAGAGACCCACCCAGGCATTGTCCGGTGCGCGAAACTGCGCGGGGATGGCCCGTTCGATTTCCCTCATGTTCAGGGGGCGGAGGAGGCCGGCGGTCCGTGCCAACTCCAGGCTGCCGGCATCGTTCGTGATCAGGAGGTCGGCCGAAGTGCGCTCGCCTTCCGCCTTCAGCCGATTGACCAATTCCGTCGTGCCGGAGGACAACAGTTCGACCTGGATTCCGGTACTTGCCGTAAAGGCATCGAGCACCGGTTTGATGAGACGTTCCGAGCGGCCGGAGTAGATGGTGATTTTATCGGCGGCCGGGGCGGAGGGTACGAAGATCCAGGCGACCACGAGCAGCATGAGAGAGGAGAGCATGGTCCGTCGCCATATTATTGGGAGAGAGCATACAAATGCCATGGGGATCCTTATGGAATTGAAATTGATAAGCTGTCTCAAAATGATACTAAAAAAAAGCGGTTTCGTCAATGGCGGCAGCGAGAACAGAGGCCGTAGAGCTCAAGTCGATGAGTTTTGATGATAAATCCGTTCTGGGTCGCCACTTCTTCCTGGAGGCGCTCAATGTCGCAGTTTTCAAACTCTACAATCTTATCGCAGCCGGTGCAGATCAGGTGATCGTGGTGGCCCTTGTGCGCGATGTTGTCGTACTGCGTCTGAGAGCCGAAGTGGCGCGCTTGTGCAAGACCGGCATCGCAGAACAGATTGAGTGTTCGATAGATGGTGGCGAGCCCGAGATGCGGATCGGACTTGGCTAGTTGGTGGTACATGGCTTCTGCGGTAATATGTTCTTGCCGGAGGAAGGCGCTCAGAATCAATTCACGTTGGCGCGTGAGTTTGAGCTGATGTTTGCCGAGGTGCTCCTTGAGCGCCTCCATTTCCTTCACATGCTTCGCTGCCATGACGGGCCTCCGATGGGGCCTCATTAAAGACGAAACTGCCTAGCCGGTCAAGGGGCATTGTGTCTGGAGCGGGAAGGGGAAGAGGAATTGACGGAGAACTCCGGCGCTGTTTATAGTGTGCCGTCCCAACCACGGCATGAGCGAGGCATCAGCGAATGCGAAAACCTAATCAAATCACGGTCGACCGGGCCCTCCTGCTCTATGTCCTGCATCTGGCGGAGCCGCATGGGCTGCTCAGCGATGTGAAACTGCAGCAGCTCTGCTTCTTATGCGAATTGCAAATGTTCGGCAAGGGATTCAAGGGCTTCCACTTTGAATTTTTCCGGTTCGCCTACGGGGCGTTCAGCAAGGATCTCGACAACGATCTCACCTCACTGCGCCGGAAAGAGCGGGTGGAAAACTTCACCCTGTCTGACCAGGCACGGGAAGAGGCCATTCCCTTGTTGGAGAAGGGTATCGAGGGAGTTGAGACGAACGAGAAGGTCATGGAGATTTTGAAGGCGGTCGTGACGGTCTATGGCCCTCAGGATAGCGGAGCCATTACCCAGTCGGTCGAATCAGTTGAACTCAGTACGCCTCAGGATCCTGAATTTAAGATCGCCATTCGCGATATTGTCTTCCATACGACGCTTCTGGTGCCGTCACGAATCGAGGTGCAGGCGGAGTTTCTGCTGCCTGCGCCGGCGCTCGCCAAGCTGAATCAGGCGATGGGTTATTAGCCTCGTCGAGGAGGCAAGGGTTGCGAGGCGCTTGGCGAGGGGATGTCAATAGGTTCGGTGGGCTCTCGCCGCTTGCCCCTAGCCCTGCGCCTCTCGCCTAGAGCTTGTAGATCTCGCCATATTTTTTCTCGACATACGATAGAAACGGTTCAGGGTCGAGGCTCTTTCCCGTCACGCGCTGGGCCAAATGGTCTGGCGTGAACATCCGGCCCCAGCGATGAATCTTCTGCTCGAGCCAGCGCCGCAGCTCGATGAGTTGCCCTGCCGTAATCTTTTCCTCCAGCCGTGGAATTTCCCGCAGGGCCTGTTCGTAGAATTGAACGGAGTAGAGGTTTCCGAGCGTGTAGGTCGGGAAGTAGCCGAAGGCGCCGAACGACCAATGCACGTCTTGCAGCACTCCTTCCGCATCGTTCGTGGGGACGATGCCCAGGTATTCTTCCATCTTCCGGTTCCAGATCCCCGGCAGGTCCTCCGGATTCGTCCGCCCTTCGATGAGATCCTGCTCAATCTCAAACCGCAGCATGATGTGGAGATTGTAGGTGAGCTCGTCGGCTTCGACTCGAATCATCGATGGTTTGACGCGATTGATGGCAGCATAGAATTGTTCCCCATCGAGCGCGCCTAATTGCAGAGGAAACGTCTGTTGCAGCAGGGGATAAAAAAAGCGCCAGAAGGATCGCGAGCGGCCCACGCAGTTTTCCCACATGCGCGACTGGCTCTCATGAATGCCCAGCGAGACGGAGTCGCCGAGCGGCGTCCCGTAGTAGCGCGTATCGAGCCCCTGGTCGTACAGGCCATGGCCCCCCTCATGGATACAGCTGAATAAACAGGATTGCAGGTCATGTTCGAAGACACGCGTCGTGACACGCACATCCGTCGGGTGAAAGGAGGTCGTGAAGGGGTGGGCTGACAGATCGAGGCGTCCCCGTTCGAAGTCGTAACCCATGGCAGTCAAGACCATTCGGCCGAATTCCATCTGTCGGGTCACGTCGAAGCTGCGGAAGAGCGCGGCATCGTCGACTTGCACTGAACTATTCTGAATCTTCTGCAGTAGCGGAACGAGACGTGCCTTCACCTGTGCGAACAGCGGGCGGAGCGCGGCAATCGTCGAGCCTGGTTCGTACATATCCAATAACGCATCGTAGGGCGAGTCCTTATAGCCGAGATACTGGGCCTCCTGCCGTTTGAGCGACAGAATAGTCTTGAGATTGGGAAGAAACATGGCGAAGTTGCTCGCCTTCTTCGCCTCGGCCCACACTTGTTGCGCCAGCGAACATTCCCGGCTGAGTGTCACCACAAAATCGGAGGGGAGCTTTCTTGCGCGACTATAGTCGCGCCACACTTCACGGAGTAAGGAGCGAGAGGGTTCGTCCCAGGCATCTCCGGGGCTGTCACGAATCTCACCCGTCTCAGAATCGATCCAGGCGACGAGCAATCGTTCAATGTCCGGTGAGACAAGCTTCTGGTGTGCAATGCCTTGGAGCGTTGAAATCTGCTCGGCACGGGCTTCGCCTCCGCCGGCTGGCATATAGGTCTCTTGATCCCAGGAGAGAAGTGCGGCCGCGCTGTTAATGCGCTGGATCTCCAAGAGTCTGGTCGTCAAATCTTCCACAGTCTTCAGGGTCTTCACGGTAGGGTGTCTCCTCCAGGAATCGTCATGGTATGATCGCGCTGATCTGCACGTTCGAGGCAGTGTACGCAAGGAACCAGCCGTTTTCAAACCAGGAGTGAGCCAGAGGAATGAAGACTCTCGTTTCTGCCGACATCGAAGCCTATGCCCAGGCCCATTCCATGCCGGAGTCCGACCTCTGCCGCGCCTTGCGGGAAGAGACGCAGCGGCGCATGGAGTCTCCGCAGATGATCGTGGGGCCGCTCGAAGGGGCCTTTCTCAAAATGATGGCGCAGTTGGTGCGTGCCAGGCGGGTGCTGGAGATCGGCACGTTCACCGGCTATAGCGCCCTTTGTTTTGCGGAAGCGTTACCGGCGGATGGAACGGTGATCACCTGCGAAGTCGATGAAGAGTCAGCCTCGCTCGCGTGCCAGTATTTCGCGCGCTCGCCCATTGGCAAGAAGATCGAGGTTCGCATGGGGCCTGCACTCGATACGATGCGGCAGCTCACGGGACCGTTCGATCTGATCTTTATCGACGCCGACAAAGTGAGCTATCTGAATTACTACCGGCGGGCGTTGGATCTGCTCTCGCCGACCGGCGTGATCCTGATCGATAACGTCCTGTGGGACGGGGATGTGCTGAAGCAGCCTCCGCCGGATGAAAAGACGGCGGCTATTCAAGAGTTGAACCGAACAGTGTCGAACGATCCACGCGTGTCTGCCGTGCTCGTCACGATCCGGGACGGAGTTCTGGTGGTAAGGCTGAAAGGCGGAGGTAGGTAGAGATACTCTGTCGCAAGGAGGATGACCGCCCTACTTTGCGCGACAGGGCCAGAGGCGATCATCCGTTATTTGTCTGTTTGCTAGTCTTTTCCCACTGGCGCTGAAACTGGTCATACGGCACCGACAACTTTTGTTGCATGGCCGCGTCAAGCGACTGCCCTTCTTGTAGGGCCCTCATCACCCGCCGCACGTTGTACAGGCTATAGCGATCCAGAAGAAGTTGCGTTGCTGAGCTGGCCGCAAGGTAGGCGGTCAGCACCGATTCACTCGGGAGCGTTCCCCATGCTCCTTGTAGCGACGTTAGTGGAATGAGAGCTGCGCCAGGTTGTTTGCTCTCTTCCATGTCAGCCCAGGGATCCTCCGCTAAGTGCATCGCGAGACCCTCTATGAGCCAGGTGGGCGCTACGGTGCTGCGCCCTTTCATGTACTCAAAGAGAAGGGCATGGACGAATTCATGTCGAACGATGCGGCTGAACAAGCCCAAGTCCTCCATCGCACCCTGTGTCGGAATGTGGATGGCTCCTGAGGCGCGATCAAACAAGCTATCGGCCCAGGCGGGGGAGCCAGGCGGTCCGGAAAATTTCTGGTTGGTATGAAGGATGACCGTTATGGGTTTAGAGGGGACGTGGCCAAATTTTTGAGTGACCTCTTCGTACGCATAGTCCAGGATTGCCTTCATGCGGGTCCAGGTTTCCTGATCAGGAGATCCGTCAAACTGAACGGTGAAGTGCCCGGTTTCAGGAGGAGAGAGTTGTCGTGGCCGTTCCTCCGAAGGGCCTATGCTCACGGTGAGGGCCTGGCTCGCGGGTGCTACAAGGGATGGAGGGGGCTGCCTGTTTTGTGGGCCGGGAGTCGGTGCGACGAATGTGAGGGACGGGGCTACGCGTACGACCGATTGGTTTACTGGAGTAGCGAACTCGGCTTTGGCGGTCAGCTTTTTCAGATAAGGCCGCAGTGTGGCATCGGCCTCTGCTCGTGTGCGGGCTTGGCTCAGGTGGGTAGCTGCCGCGGTGACCTGGCCTTTCTCCAGCAGGAGATCCGCGAGGGCGAGATGAGGGAACGGATCCTGAGGGATGAGGCGGATCACTGTTTCAAGAAACTGCGGCGTCATGGCTGGATCGCGTAGCCCCCAGTAGGCCTGGGTCAAGTTGAGGTGTGCGACGGGGTTCGATGGATCGAGCGACACGGATCGCTTGAAAGCTTTGACCGAGACTTCTATCCCACCGAACTTTTCCTGTTGAATGCCGAGATTATTCCAGAGCGCGGCAACATATTTACGGATTTGTCTATTCGTGAGCGTTTTTTCAGGGAGTGCGAGTAGATGACGTTCGGTCTCAGCGTAGTTTCCCTTCTCAAGGTCCTCGCGAATCGAACCAAGTTTCGAGTTCGGGGGCTGATTGAATTCTAGGAGTCGTGTTTGCGGCTCGCTCCACCGCCCATGCTCTGACCTGAGGATTTGATCAGGGTCTGAGGGAGGGGGAAATGCCGCAGTCCCCTCGGACGGTTGAGGCAATGGCACTGGACTGAAATAAGTTGGTTTCATCCAGATCTGGTAGGCCAGGAACAGAACGAGGGAAAAAGCAAAGAAGCGAATAATATGTGAAATATCTTTGTAATACATGGATTAACCATTCTCTATTGTGTGCGTTCACAGAGAGCATACAGCTTACCGAAAACGAAACGATCCCGTTCCGGGCTTGAGGCTCTTCCATATCGACGTGTCATGGCAGCGCTCGCATTGCAGGCCGTAATTCCCCTCGTGTTTATCGTCTTTCTTATGGCAACTGACACATTGTGCTGACGTCTTGACCTTCGCCTCCATCCGATCTTTATGGCACGCAGCACATTCGACTCCTTTGTGCCCACCTTCCAGCTTGAATCGGGTCCTGGTATCGTGATCGAAGTCCCAGAGCTTCCAGTCGCGTATGCTATGGCAGCTCTGGCATTCGGTGCCCAACCTGCGCCGGTGTACGTCGTCGAGCTTATGGCAGGCGTAGCAGGCTGTGGGTGTCTTGTCTTGATAGAGCCGTCCCGTATGGCAACTCTCGCAGGTCGTGGTTCGGTGTTTGCCTTGTAGCGGATACGTTGTGTCGTGGTCGTGCTCAAAGAGGAGCAGTTTCCAATTCCGTTCCGTGTGACAGGTTTCACATTGTTCGGCAAACTGGCCCTTGTGCTTGTCGTCTTTTTTGTGACAGGCCAAGCAGGCGACCGGCGTGGTGTCTTTATAGAGATGCCCTTTGTGACAGGACTCACACCTTGTCGTTCGGTGCTTCCCTCTCAACGGATATTTTGTGTCGTGGTCATGCTCAAAGAGGAGCAGTTTCCAATTCCGTTCCGTGTGACAGGTTTCACATTGTTCGGCAAACTGGCCCTTGTGCTTGTCGTCTTTTTTGTGACAGGCCAAGCAGGCGACCGGCGTAGTGTCCTTATAGAGGTGCCCCTTATGGCAGGACTCGCATTTTGTCGCGATATGCCGGCCTCGTAGCGGGTACTTGGAGTGCAGGTCATGATCGAAGGTGATGGTCTTCCAATCGCTTTCCGCGTGGCAGGTCTCGCATTTCTCTCCGTAGGTCCCTTTGTGTTTGTCGTCTTTCTTGTGACAGGCGTAACAATCTAGTGGCGCATCTTTGAAGGCGGGGGTCAGGTGGCACTTCTTGCATTCGATCTTGGCATGTTTGCCCATCAACGGGAAACGCGATTTATTATGGTCGAACGGCGATTTCTTCCATGACCGGTCGTCGTGGCATTCCTCACACTTCGTCCCCTCCTGTCCTTTGTGTTTGTCGTCCTTCTTATGGCAGGAGAAGCAATCCATCGGCGTGTTCTTGTACCGCTCATTGGCATGGCAGTCTTGGCACTTGGCGTCGATGTGTTTGCCGCGGAGGGGGTAACGCGTCTTGTCGTGATTGAACTTCGCAGCCGTCTCCTTCCAGTTCTTCTCGGTGTGACAGTCTGAGCAGGCAGGGCCCAAGTTTTCTTTGTGTTTGTCGTCTTTCTTGTGGCAGGCATAACAATCGGACGGCGCGTCGCGATACTTGGCTTTGGACTTATGGCAGGCCTTGCACTCGACCTTCTTGGTGTTGGCATGGGCGCCCTTCAGCGGGAAGTCTGTCCGCTCGTGATCGAACGTCTGGTCCGTCATCGGAGCGATATTCTCCGCTCGTCCCTTATGCTCCGTGTGGCATGACTTGCAGTCCCGCTGCCCTTTGAACCGTCCGTGGGAGCCCTGCTTTTGCTCGACGTCCTTGCGGATGTCTTTGTGGCAATCTTGGCAGAGCGCATTCTGCGCCCCCTTGTCGAAGCGTTTGTGACATTTGGCGCAATCTTCTTCCCATTTGGCATGGCCTTCGATCACTTGTCCTGGCATCAACGCCGTCTCGACGTTGTCTGCCAGGGCCGGTATGGCCATGAGCATCAAGGTGCTGAGGAGAAACAGGGAAATGTAATTTGATGAGGCGCGCACGATCGTTGATAGGCCTCAGTACATGTACACGGCCATGATATGAAACACCGTACTCGCGGCCATGATGTAGATCAGTGGAATGTGAAGCACGTGCCACAACGCAAAAAATCGTTCGTAGGTGCTAAATTGAGAGACACGCTGGCTTTCTCTCAAATAGGATGACGCCAACTGAATCGCCTCCGACACCCCGCCGGGGAATTCCGCACACCGTTGGGTCTTCAGAATTCGTCGCAGTTCTCTCGCACAACGGAATCCCAGGATGCCTCTCCTGACGCCAAGCGTCAGGAAGTGGAGGAGATGCGAGAGGAAGGAGCGATCGATTTGCGTCGAGTCGCGTTCGAATGAATGGAGCCATTGCTCGACACGAGGGGCGAAGTGCAGTCTGGATTTGGCATCATTCGAGCGGCCTGCAAATTCCTCCTGAATTTTTCCCAACGTCGCGCGACTGCCGTAGAGGCCATAATGAATTTTGGTGTAGACGAAGCGGCCGATGATGCCGCTAATGACTACCCCCAGCATGCTGAAGAGCGCCACGGCTGCATTGGTGGATCGGATATGAAAGGTCGAATGGAACAGGATAAGGGTTGGGCCGACGATGCCCATGATCATGTGGATGCGAAACCAGTTTTTGAGTGCCCCCCACCGCTGCATCCACGGCACATGTTTGCGGAACGGATAGGCCAGCAATAAGAGCATCATGACCGTGCCGACGACGCCGAGGTAGAACCCAAAGTTCGAGCGGGGCGTGTAGTACTTCCCATAGGCTGCCTCATAGGAGGCCCAGCCTAAGACACTTAAGATAATAGCCCCACCAAGCTGGCCTAACGTAGAGGCAGAGGGTGGCTGTTCCTTCGCAGGTCTGGTGCGAACGGGCGACGGCCGAGGGGGCGCGGTGCGTTGTTCTGCTTGGATTAACTCTGCCGACGGCATGTCATCGTACTCCTCCTGCGGAAAATCCGCCGAAAATAGCGCGAGGCTTCTTTCTCGAACCCTGTATGTGAACGCAATTCCCACGCCCGCAGGGGTGGCGGTGGGCTGCTAGATTTTGCACGTAGTTATCATTTGGGATCATATTCCCATTTGTATTAGGTGTCTGCGTTTCCCTTCAGCTTCGTTCCAAACAGTCTTATTAGTACGCGATGAGTGGGTTTGTTCTGTCTGGTCTTCTGTGACAAATCGTGGCGTTAGGGGATTGAGCCGGAACGGTACACCTATTGCGTAGCACTGACTCAGATAATTTGGGATTGCTTTCCCATCTTGAGATGATATGGTGCACTTCTTGAATTGGGATTATATTCCCAATAATATTGTCAGGCAAGAAGAACCGAGGTGCTTGGGCGGGCTGATGTATGAGGATGTGTAGGGGAATGAACATGGACGTTACCAATATGAACAGCCGGCTTTGTATGGTGTGGCTGATCGGAGTGCTCCTTATCTCGCTCGTGTTGTGCTTGGGCTTCATGTGGCCGAGCGAGGCAGCGGCCCAAAATCGTACCAGTCGTTCCGACATCGAATTCGATCACAGCAGTACCGGCTTCCAGCTCAGCGGCGGCCATGCGCAAGTCGTGTGCGAGCGGTGCCATTTGCAGGGCATATTTCGAGGCACGCCGACGCAATGTATGCAATGCCATTCACCCGGCGGGCGAGTCACAGCCACCTTTAAGCCGGCGAATCACCTGCCGACCTCGGTCAACTGTAATAGTTGCCACCGGACGACGAATTGGAAGCCTGCATTCTTCACGCACAACGGCGTCGCTCCGGGAACTTGTGCGAGGTGCCATAACCAAAGCACCGCAGCAGGCAAGCCTGCGACGCATATTCCGACCGCCATGACTTGTGATAGCTGTCACCGAACCGTGGGCTGGACAGGCGCAGGGTTCAAGCATCAGGGAGTCGGATCAGGTACATGCGTTACCTGCCATAACGGGATTCAAGCCCGCGGAAAGCCGTCCGGGCACATGTCGACGCCCTCCTCGTGCGATAGCTGCCACCGGATGGGTGCTGCCAATTGGATGCTTGTGAGCACAGGCTTCAACCACTCAGGCGTAGTGCCTGGTACCTGCGTGTCTTGCCATAACGGGACGAAGGCAGTCGGCAAACCGGCCACACACGTTCCCACGACAGCTTCCTGTGACAGTTGCCACCGCACGGTGGCCTGGAGGCCCGCGACGTTCAGCCATACAGGGGTGACACCGGGGAGCTGCGGGACGTGCCATAACGGGACGCAAGCCCGGGGCAAAGCGGCGACGCATGTGCCCACGACACAAGCCTGCGATACCTGTCATCGGACGACGGCTTGGGTGCCCGCGACGTTCAGCCATACAGGGGTGACGCCGGGGAGCTGCGGGACGTGCCATAACGGAACGACGGCCCGCGGGAAAACCACGAACCACGTGCCGACGACGCAAGCCTGCGATACCTGCCACCGGACCACGGGATGGATTCCGGCGACGTTCAGCCATACAGGGGTGACACCGGGGAGCTGCGTAACCTGTCACAACGGGAGCACCGCGCGGGGGAAGACGGTGAATCATGTGCCGACGACCGCTGCCTGCGACAGCTGTCACCGGACGACGGCTTGGGTGCCCGCGACGTTCAGCCATACAGGGGTGACGCCGGGGAGCTGCGCGTCGTGCCACAATGGAACGACGGCGACAGGCAAATCGGCGGGCCACTTCATCACCACGCAATCGTGCGATTCGTGTCACCGTGCTGGGGTAGCCTGGACGCCGGTCACTGCCTATACGCATCGAACGGCTTTCTATAAGGCACACAGGGCGAGCGTGACCTGTAACGCCTGCCATACGAACAACAACGAGGTCATTGCCTGGAGGTTCGCGGCGTACAAGCCAGACTGCGCCGGCTGCCATGCGGGTGACTTCAAACAGGGGCCACACAAGAAAGTGGATTCCCCGGTGATCTATTACAATGTCTTGGAGCTGAAGGACTGTTCCGGCAGCTGCCACGTCTACACCAACTCCACATTCACGACGATTCGGACGAGCCGCACCGGTCAACATAGACCCACCGGCAGTTTCTAACTCATCAGCAGAAGCGCCTCGCCCGTAAGGGCGGGGCGCTTCATCGTTGAATTCTCCATACCGACGGGAGCGAATTTTGAAGGGGAGCTATACAAGCAGGTTGCGTCGTGCAGTGCGAGTGGTCTTGTTTGGAGGCCTCCTCGTCTTTGCGAGTTTGTGGTCAGCGGCTCCGGTTGTCGCGCAAGTGCTTGACCGCATCGAGATCGTCGAGACTCCGACTGCGGCGGAGATTCATATTGTGTTCAATACCCGAGCGCTGTATCTCCGTCATACTCCCTCCGAGAAGGGCGATCTCATTCGGGTGTTTCTCGACTTTCCAGACCAGGATCGCTCTCGCCGATTTGCACGTGAATTGGCTGCGTCGCCCCCCAGTGACTTGATCCCAAAATTTACCGTCACGTTTCCCGACCAAGCGACAAACGGCCTTTCGATCCGATTCGCCAAGCCAGTGCGATTTCGGGTGAGCCAGCGGGACATCAGAAGCAGCAGCCGTATAGTGATTTCGGTCAAGCTGGACAAGGCTGTGGCTCCTCTCCCGCCTCTATCAGAGGTAAAGGCGCCTCCCTCGGCGACGCCTCCCGCGATCACGAGCAAGAAGGAATTGGCCGATATCCCTCCATTCCGTCCAGGCATGACGACTGAGCAGTATGCGGATGATCTCATCAAGCTGGGGCGCGCCGCGCTGGCGTCGGGAGACAACGAGAGGGCCGTGCAAGTTTTCAACGCCATGCTGAATCTTCCGCCGAACAAGCAGTCCCAGGAGGCTCAGGAGATGATTGGGGTGGCGCGAGAGCGGAATGGAGAAACTGCGAAAGCGAAGGCCGAATACGAGCATTATCTGAGAATCTATCCGGACGCTGAGGGAGCCGTGAGGGTGCAGCAGCGGCTGGCCGTCTTGGCCGAAGCCAATGCCCAGATGGCTCAAGCCAAGGCCGGAGGGAAAGGGCGGAGGAAGATCGATGAAATGCGGGTCTACGGGAGTGTCTACGAGTATTATTATGGCGGGTACTCCCAGACGAAAATTACAGACAAGGTGACGAATAGTACGACGAATATCAACAATCAGGACCAATCGCTGCTGCAGTCAGCCTTCGATGTCACAGGGCGGTACCGTAAAGATGAATACGACAACAAGCTCGTGGTGCGTGGTACGCAGTCGTACGATCTCTTGGCTACCTCCGATATACGGCGAAATGTCAGCCGCCTCAGGGCTCTCTACTATGAGCACTCGAGTCAGGATTCGTATCTCGTCCGGGTTGGCCGTCAACCGGGGAACAGCGGCGGCGTGTTGGACTTTCGATTCGATGGCGCCTGGGTTCGTTACACGGCCGTCCCTCAATTCTTGAATGTGAACCTTCTCGCGGGCCAGCCTCGGCAATTCAGCTTGAGCTCCAACTACGTGCCCGACGATCCCCGAAACTTCCGGGCTGATTTGAAACGATATTTTTATGGAGCGAACGTCGACATTGGTCCGGTCTGGCAGGCCTGGAGCGGCAATGCCTACTATATCAATCAGATGGTCAATGGTGTGGTGGACCGTCGGGCAGTGGGGACAGAACTCCGGTATGCGGCGAACGGGAAAAATGCCTTCGGCCTGATCGACTACGACGTGTCATACAACGTCCTCAACGTGGCGATGCTCAACGGGACCTGGGTGACGGAGGGAACCACCTATACCCTGATGGCTGATCATCGTAGAACGCCGTATCTGCAAACCACGAATTCGCTCTTCGGGACTCCGAATGCCACTCTCCAGACCATCAACACATCGAACGAAAGTCTCTTACGGGACCAGGCGAGAGCGGTGACGGCGACCAGTGATCTGTTCCTTGCCGGCGTGCTTCATTCCGTGAGCAAAGATTGGCAGCTCGGAGGGGATGTCCGCCTCAATCGTATTTCCGGTACGAGCGCCACGAACTGTTTGGTGATCCTGCCAGGCACCAGCACTCTCTTTCTCAATCCGAACGCCACGACCGATGCTGCTTGCTCCTTGCAAGCGCAGCCCGGGACTGGCAGTATCTTGACCTATACGGCCCAAGTGATCGGGGCGAACTTTCCGTTTGAAAGTACGACCTTTGTGGCGAATGCCAGTTATATTACGAGTCCAGCGTATCGTGGGGAATCACTCACGCTCAATTCGTTGGCTCGTCTCGGGCAACAATTGCAGTTCGACACGTTCGTGCTCCTCTATCACCAGAAGGATAGTTTTGGCGTAGAGCTGTATCGCGTGACGCCGACAGTTCGTATCGACTATCGTTTCCTCGATAGTTGGACCTTCGAGGCTTCAGGCGGGGTGGAGAAAACGCTGACGGATAGCTCGACACAAAAGGATTCGACGTCGAGACAGTTCTTTTTCTTTGGTCTCCGGTGGGACTTTTCCTAGCATGTTGAAGGTAGACAACGTAAGTTGTGTTCGCGGGGAACGCCGCCTTATTACCGCGCTGAGCTTCGCGATACCGCGAGGCAGGCTCCTCGCGGTGACGGGCGCAAACGGGAGCGGAAAAACCAGCCTCTTGCGTATGGTGTGCGGTCTGCTGCCGGTGGAGCAGGGACGCATTCTGTGGGACGGGGAAGACGTCCGTGCCTGCAGGGAACGGTACCTGGCTAGCCTGGTCTATATTGGGCATTTGAATAGCTTGAAAGATGACCTGACGCCGGTCGAGAATGTCACGATCTCGGCTCGTCTGGCCGGTGAAGAAATCTCGGAAGGGAAAACTTGTGAGGCCTTGGAGGCGGTCGGCCTTGCGCGGACCATTCACCGGTTGCCGGCGAGGGTGCTGTCGCAAGGACAGAAGCGCCGGGTCTCACTGGCACGCTTGTGGGTCTCACAGCGGTTACTCTGGATTTTGGACGAACCGTTCGCAGCACTGGATGCGGCGGCGACCGGTCTGCTGATGCAACAGCTGCGAGCGCATCTCAGTAACGGCGGGATCGTCATCGCGGCGACTCACCAAGAGATCGATGTCGGCGCCGATCGCCTTGATCAGCTGAGGCTCGTTGGATGAATCAGCTTGGCATGTTCGCAGCTCTGCGTGAAATCATTCGACGGGATCTCCTGCTGGCGATGAGACGCCGTTCGGATGTTCTGACGACGGTGCTGTTTTTTATCCTGGTCGGGAGCCTCTTCCCCTTGGGCGTCGGACCGGAACCAGCGGTGCTGCGGACGATCGCACCGGGTGTCTTGTGGGTCGCTGCGCTGCTTTCGTGTTTGCTGTCGCTGGGTCGCCTGTTTACGACTGACTATGTCGACGGAGTATTGGAACAGATGCTGCTGATCCCGCAACCATTATCCGTGTTGGTCATCGGGAAGGTGACGGCGCATTGGCTGATCTCCGGGTTGCCGGTGGTGCTCCTCTCGCCGCTTCTTGGCCTGCAGTTCGGTCTGACCGGGGAGGCGTTGGGCATCCTGACCCTCTCGCTCTTGCTGGGCACGCCGGCGTTGAGTTTTATCGGGGCGATCGGTGCCGCGTTGACCCTGGGGGTGCGTGGCAGTAGTGTGCTGATTGCGCTCCTCGTGTTGCCGTTGTTTATTCCAGTTTTGATTTTCGGCGCCGGCGCCGTGTCGAGCAGTGCCTCGGGAATCGGCGCCGGCGCGCATCTCTCGCTCCTGGGCGCGGGTCTGTTACTGGCCCTCGCATTGGCGCCCTGGGCCACGGCCACATCGTTACGGATCGCGCTGGAGTAATCATGACTATGATAGGTCTCACTCGTATCAATTGGTTCAAGTATTCGTCGCCGCAGGTCTTCTATCCCTTGGCCGGACGCCTGATGCCCTGGTGTGCTGCCGCAGCGATTCTGTTGATCGGGGCGGGGCTCTATCTTGGGTTTTTCGTGGCGCCGACCGATTTTCAGCAAGGACAGTCCTATCGCATTATTTTCGTCCATGTCCCGGCTGCCTGGATGTCGATGTTCCTCTATGTGGTCATGGCCGTCTGGGCCGGGATTGGATTAGGCCTCAATGCGCGTCCCTCGTTTATGATGGCCCAAGCGATTGCTCCGACCGGGGCGCTGTTCACCTTTCTCGCGCTGGTGACCGGCGCCATGTGGGGCAAGCCGACCTGGGGAGCCTGGTGGGTCTGGGATGCCCGGCTGACATCCGAACTGATTCTCTTGTTTCTGTACGGCGGGGTGATGTTGCTCCGCACGTCTATCGATGACTCCCGACGCGCCGATCGTGCCAGCGCCGTCTTCGCGCTGGTCGGAGTCGTCAACGTGCCCATTATTTACTTTTCTGTGCGTTGGTGGAATACGCTCCACCAGGGTGCTTCGGTGAGCATGACGGCTGCGCCAAAAATGGCGGCGACGATGCTCACGGCGATGTTGGTCATGACGCTGGGGTTCTGGATGTACAGTCTCGCCGTCACGCTGGCGCGCATGCGTTGCGTGATTCTTGAACGTGAGCAGCAAGCCTCATGGGAAACGCAGGCTACTCATCAAGACGCGCTGGAGGTTCCCTGATGCAGTGGGGGAGTGTGTCAGAGTTTGTGGCCATGGGCGGGTACGGGCTCTATGTCTGGACGTCGTTTGGCGTCACGGCGTTCGGTATGCTGTGGGAAGTGTTCGCCTTGCGACGGCGACATGCGGCGGCGCGTGAGGGTGCCCGTCAATCATTTCAGGACCTGTGAATGGAACGACGATGAAACCCAGACAGAAACGTTTTGTGCTCATCGGGCTTGGTCTCGTGGCGTTGGCCGTAGCGGCGGTGTTGGTGCTGAATGCGTTCCAAAGTAACCTCGTGTTCTTTTTTACGCCGACGCAAGTCGCCAATGGCGAGGTGCCTCAGGGCCGCAGCTTCCGCATCGGCGGGATGGTCGAACAAGGAAGTCTGACGCGTGAGGGCGACGGCCTCACCGTTCATTTCATCGTGACCGACATGGCGAAGCGCGTTCCCGTGATGTTCAAAGGGATTCTTCCCGACCTCTTCAAGGAGGGGAAGGGCGCAGTGGCGCAGGGGCAACTCGGGGCCGATGGGACGTTCATCGCCAGCGAGGTGCTGGCCAAGCACGATGAGAACTATATGCCGCCGGAAGTCGCTGAGGCGCTGGCCAAAGCTAAGGCGAAAGGCGCACAGAGCAGCAGCACATTGGTCGTACAACCGCAGTAGGACACCACCTGTATGATTCCAGAAATCGGTCATTTTGCGTTGATTCTTGCGCTCTGCGTCGCGGTCGTGCAGGGGAGCCTTCCTATTTATGGGGCCGCAGTCGGGAACGCGGCCTTGATGTCCGTTGCGAAGCCGGCGGCGCGCGGGCAATTCATCCTAGTCCTGTTGGCCTTCTGTTGCCTGGGATACGCGTTCGCCGTCAAAGACTTCTCGGTCCTGTACGTCGCGTCCACGTCGAATTCCCATCTCCCCCTGCATTATCGTCTCGCGGCCATCTGGGGCGCGCATGAGGGGTCGTTGCTCCTCTGGACGTTCATCCTCACCATCTGGATGGTCGCCGTGACGTTCTTCTCCTCACATCTACCGGAGGCGATGCGTGCCCGTATTCTCGGCGTCATGGGGTTGGTCAGCCTGGGATTTCTCTTGTTCATGTTGACCGTGTCGAATCCATTCGAACGGTTGATTCCGGCCGCGGCCGATGGGCGCGATCTCAATCCCTTGCTGCAGGATCCCGGCATGGTCATGCATCCGCCGATGCTCTATATGGGGTACGTGGGATTTTCCGTGGCGTTCGCCTTTGCGATTGCAGCCCTGTTGGGAGGCAATCTGGACGCAGCCTGGGCCCGCTGGTCGCGCCCTTGGACGACCGCCGCCTGGTGTTTTCTCACCGTGGGTATCGCGTTAGGCAGCGGCTGGGCCTATTACGAACTCGGCTGGGGCGGCTGGTGGTTCTGGGACCCGGTGGAAAACGCTTCCTTCATGCCTTGGCTGGCAGGGACCGCGCTGATCCACTCGCTGGCCGTGACGGATAAACGGGGCGGTTTCAAAGTCTGGACGGTGCTGCTCGCGATTCTCGCCTTCTCATTGAGTTTGGTCGGAACATTTTTGGTCCGATCCGGTGTCTTGACCTCGGTCCATGCTTTCGCGACCGATCCAAAACGCGGCTTGTTTATTCTGGTCTTCCTCGCGATCGTCATCGGCGGGTCGTTGGTCCTCTATGCCTGGCGTGCCCCGCGTGTGGGGTTGGGGGGCGGCTTCGACATGGTCTCGCGCGAAGCGATGTTGCTGGGAAACAATGTATTGCTGGTCGCGGCCTTGGGATCGGTCTTCCTGGGTACGCTCTATCCGTTGTTTCTCGACGCGATGGGTCTCGGGAAGATTTCAGTCGGCCCGCCCTATTTCGATACGGTGTTTGTCCCCCTCATGACCCCGGCCATTTTTCTCATGGGAATCGGCCCATTGGCGCAGTGGAAGAAAGCGAGCTTGCCGGACTTGGCGCTACGCCTGCGTTGGGCCTTCGGCGCGAGCGTCGTCACCGCGCTGCTGCTCCCGTTCGTGCTGGGCAAGTGGACGCCGCTTCTCAGCCTGGGGCTGTTGTTGGCGTCTTGGATTGTGACGACGGCAGCGGTGAATGTGTGGGAGCGAGTGAGCCGCCTCGTCGGCATCAGTGTCATGAGTGCTCTGGCCACGCTTCCGCGGGCCTATTGGGGCATGGTGGTTGCCCATTGCGGCATCGCTGTGTTTATCGTGGGCGTCACCATGGTCAAAGGGTTCGAGGTCGAACAAGATCTACGCATGAATGTCGGCGAGACCTCCACCATCGGAGGATATACCTTCCGGTTCGATGGCGTGCAAAACGTTAAGGGGCCGAACTATACGGCGGCACGCGGGATGTTTCACGTGAGCCAGGGGGGGCATGACGTCACCGACATGTTTCCTGAAAAGCGGCATTATCCGGTTCAGAATCAGGCGATGACCGAAGCCGCGATTGATACAGGATTGCTGCGCGACCTCTATGTGTCGCTCGGGGAACCGCTCCCTGGGGGAGCCTGGAGCGTGCGGTTGTACCACAAGCCCTTCATCGACTGGATCTGGGGCGGTTGTTTGATTATGGCGTTGGGCGGGGTCCTCGCGATGACCGATCGCCGCTATCGTTTAGCCGGGCGGCGTGAAGAATCGCTCGTGTCAGACCTGCCGCACCCGGTGGGGCCAGAGGTCTCATGAAACGGTTCCTCCTCCCTCTTGCGATCTTTGTGGTGGTCGTCGGGTTTCTGGGTATTGGGCTCACCTTGAACCCTCGCGAAGTGCCATCGCCGTTAGTGGGTAAATCGGCGCCGGAGTTTGCCCTGCCGCAATTACACGAACCTCAGCAGATGTTGTCGCTGCAGGATCTGCGCGGCAAAGTCTGGCTGCTGAATTTCTGGGCTTCGTGGTGCGGTGGCTGCAAGGAAGAGCATCCTGTGCTGATGCAGCTCGCGAAAACCGGCGAAGTCCCGATCTACGGCATGGACTACAAGGACCGGCGGGACGAGGGGATCGCCTGGCTGCAGCGATGGGGGAATCCCTATTCGGTCATCGCGGTCGATGAATCGGGGCGTGTGGGCATCAACTACGGAGTCTATGGCGTTCCTGAAACGTACGTGATCGATAAAGCGGGGGTGATCCGCTACAAACAGATCGGTCCGCTGGATGAGAGTATTCTGGACAAGAAAATCATGCCCCTGGTGCGGGAGTTACAACAACAATGAGACGCTGGTTACTTGTGTTGCTCTTGATTCCCTGCCTCGTGTCGGCAGAGGAAGCGAAACCGCTGGCTGAGAACCCGCAGGCAGAGGCGCGTCTGAAGACCCTTGCTCTGGAGTTGCGCTGTCTCGTCTGTCAGAACCAGACGCTGGCAGACTCGACCGCGCCATTGGCCGAAGATTTGCGCCGTGAAGTCCGCGAAATGATCGCGAAAAATATGAGCGACCAAGAGATCCTCGACTTCCTGGTCCAACGGTATGGCGACTTCGTGTTATACCGGCCTCCGCTCAAGGCCACGACGACTTTTCTCTGGCTGGGCCCGTTTCTCTTGCTCGTGGTGGGAGGGGTTATGTTAGCCGTTTCGTTGCGGCGCCGAGCGAAGACAGTGCCAGATCCCGCGCTCTCCGATGAGGACCATCGAGCAGTCGCGCAACTGCTCTCGGAAGGAACCAAACGCTCATGACACTCATGTTCTGGCTCATCGCATCGGCTATGACCATCTCTGTGATCGCGCTCCTTCTATGGCCGTTGCTCAGGCGAACCACTGCGGTCGCGATGGGCGAACGCGATAACAGATTGGCGGTCTACCGGCAGCAGTTTGCCGAACTCGAACAGGATCAGAAGAATGGGGTGTTGACAGAGGAGCTCTACCAGCAGGCGCGGTCTGAGCTCGAGCGTCGGCTGCTCGATGAAACCGGGAGCGCCGATACGGCGCCGGCAGCGGCAGGATGGCAGGTCAATAGCCGTCTGGTCGCGGTCGTCGTCGCCATCGTCGTTCCTCTGGCGAGTGTGGTTCTGTACTGGACGATCGGGAATCCGCTGGCGATTTCGCATCCATCCGCATCGGCGTTTTCGGCGCAGGGCAACTCGGATTCCGACCGCATGAGTGCCGAAGGGATCGAGTCCCTGTTGGAACGTCTCAAGAAAAAACTCGAGCAAAATCCCAACGACGGAGTGGGATGGGCGCTGCTCGCCCGCTCCTATGTGAGCATGGGGCGGTATGGCGAGGCCGTGACGATTTACGAGAAAGCCGTCAGCCTGATTCCGGATGATGCCCAGTTACTGGCCGACTATGCCGACGCGTTGGGCGTCGTCCAGGGCCGGACATTGGAAGGAAAGCCGGAGTTGCTGATTCAGCAAGCGCTGACGCGCGATCCACAGAATGTGAAAGCGCTGATGATGGTCGGCACCGTGGCATTCGATCGAAAGCAGTATGCGGATGCGGCGAGGTATTGGGTCCAGGCGCGCGCGAATTTGCCGCCCGATGCGGAGCCGGAGGTGCTTCAAGAGTTAGCCTCTGCCATCGATGAAGCGAAGGGCCTCGCGGGGGAGAAGGGCCTCGCGGGGGAGAAGGGGATGGCGGCAACCGTGAAGGTCACGCCTGCGGGACCGGCCACTCCCGCCAAGCAGACGGGGCAGGAGCTTGCGATCGCCGGAACGGTCACCCTCGCACCGCATTTGGCCGGTAAAGGATCGCCCACCGATACCCTGTTTGTGTTTGCGAAGGCTGTGGAGGGGCCGCCCATGCCGGTCTCGATCGTCCGCGTGATGAAAAAAGATTTGCCCTTCACCTTCCGGCTCGACGATTCAACGAGTCCCATGCCGGCCAGGAAGTTGTCCGATGCAGGGACCGTCGTGATCGTCGCGCGTCTCTCGAAGTCCGGCGAGGCCATGGCGAAGAGCGGGGATTTGCAGGGCATGAGTCAGCCGGTCAAGCCCGGGGTGAATGGGATCAATGTCGTGATCGATCGTGAAATCCCATAGCGCGGGGAAGCTCCCATGTCGCACTCGTATCTCACCACACTGTTCTACCTCCTGCCACTGATTCTTGTCCTGCTGCTCTACTACCGGCGGCACAGCAAAAAGGAAACTCAATTCGGTGCTCGCCTGGCTGAGACGATCAAGTCTGGAGTTGCGGAGCCTCTGACGCTCCATCCCGTCATCGATGTCAATAAGTGTATCGGGTCGAGCGCCTGTGTGAAAGCCTGTCCGGAGCATGCGCTTGGAATCGTGAGAGGGAAAGCCCTGCTCGTTCAGCCCGATCACTGTATCGGCCACGGAGCCTGCGAAGCGGCCTGTCCGGTCGAGGCGATTCAGTTGGTGTTCGGGACGGAGAAGCGCGGCATCGATATCCCGCAAGTCAAGCCGACCTTTGAAACGAACGTCTCCGGAATCTACATCGCCGGCGAGTTAGGTGGGATGGGATTGATTCGCAAAGGGGTGGACCAGGGGGCCCGGGCTATCGCGTCCATCCTGAAGCACAAGGGGAGTGCGAATGAATTGGATGTGGTGATCGTCGGGGCGGGACCGGCCGGGATCTCAGGCTCACTGGCGGCGAAAGAAGCCGGGTTACGATTTGTGACGATTGAACAGGAGGATGGCCTGGGCGGTTCAGTTTATCATTTCCCGCGGCGGAAGCTCGCGATGACGGCTCCCATGAAGTTGCCGATCATCGGCATGTTCAATAGGCGGGAGATCAGTAAAGAAGAGCTGCTCGAGTTCTGGAACGGCATCATTCGGAAAACAGGACTTACGATCAACTTCAAGGAGCGGATGGAGGCAATCACGAAAGCCGGTGGCGGGTTTATGGTCAAGACTTCGAAGCAGAGCTATCGGACGAAGAACGTGCTCCTAGCTATTGGCCGACGCGGCACGCCGCGTAAACTCGGTGTGCCGGGGGAAGAACAATCCAAGGTAGTGTACAGCCTGATCGATGCGGAACAGTATCGCGGACAGCATGTGCTGGTAGTGGGAGGCGGCGATAGCGCCGCCGAAGCGGCGTTGGCGATTGCGGAAGAGCGGGGTACGACGGTGTCGGTATCCAGTAGGGGAGACGATATTCTCACGCGGCCCAAGGAAAAGAACCGGATGCGGCTAAAAGAATTCGCGGCACAAGGGAAGCTGAAGATATTCCTGAATGCGAGTGTGAAACAGATTGAGCAAGATACGGTGACGCTTGAGCAGGAGGGGAAGAGTTATTCAGTGAAGAACGACGCCGTGATCGTCTGTGCCGGCGGTACTCTGCCCACTCCTATGCTCAAAGAAATCGGCGTGATGGTCGATACCTACTACGGCACGGCTGTGGCGAAGTAGCATTGCTCAAGGAGGTCCCCATGTGGAGTCGGATCATTATCGCCAGTACGATTCTGTTATCGATGAACGCCTGTGGAGGGTCACGGTCACTACCTGCGACACAAGACACGTCACCTCTCGTTGCCAAGCAAGGCACCGCATTGGCGGCTCCCATTCAGCAATTGCACAAGCAGGCTGAAAAGGGAGATGCGGAAGCCCAGTTCAATCTAGGCCTCTTGTACGACCGCGGCCAGGGTGTGCCAAAAGATAAGAGCGAAGCGCTCCGTTGGTATCGACTGGCGGCCATGCAAGGGGATGCCTTCGCTCAGAATGCGCTCGGTGACAATTACTGGGAGGGCACGGGTGTGCCGAAGGACGATAGAGAAGCCGTCCGATGGTGGCGTCTTGCTGCAGATAAAGGTTTTGTCCCTGCGCAACATAGCCTGGGGAAGCTACTGGCTGGAGGCGGCCAGGGGGTAGCATCGGACAAATCTCAAGCGTACATGTGGCTTGCGCTGTCTGCCGGCCAGGGTGACGAGGAGGCTGCTCGACAGAGCGAGATCCTCTCCAAACAATTGACGCCCGTCGAGGTGGCGAATGTAAGGAAACTCATCAAACAATGGAAGCCCTCCAGAGCCAGCGTGACGGTCAACAAGATCCCGTAGCAATAAGGACAGTTTCGAGCCATCTCCGTTGCACCCGAACTCAAGCAAGGGTAATGATTTAACCTGCCGGCGACGGATTCCTCTGGCCGAGGCCATATTCAAATAGGTCTGTGTCCTCCGCGACATGGCAACGATCCGGCATGAACAGGATCGAAGCGTTACCTGGCTCTAGCGAGAAGGGGAAGTTTGGGTGAGGAGGGGAGATGCTGCCCACGGCTAATCGCCACGGGAAACCGATGACCACGTCACAGTATTTGCTTGATAGGTCCCGCGGAGGACGATTTTTTCACCGCTTGAGAGACCGGTAAAGAAGCCACTTCTTCCGATCACTCCAGAGCGCCCAAGAAATCGATTCTCTGGAATCGACGATGTGTCAATGGAAGATCCGAAGAGGACGAGAAATGGATCTGCGGCGGACATGACCAATCCCTTTATCTGAACGGTTGATGCTGGCGCACTCCGCTCCACTTCCGTTGCCAAGATCATATCCCCACCACGAAGTTGACCGTGGATTTTGAGATGATCGCCAGCCTGAAGGTCGGTGAGGCTATGTGGATTCCCCTGACCCTGGAGGGCTGTCTGCGAATCAAATTGGATAGCAAGCGCGGGTAAGCCTGTTAACGTCAATGTACTGTCGGTCGCATTGATCGCGGCCACATTCGCCTGCAGTTCCGTTTCTCCTTCAAATTCGACGTTCGTGGCATTCACAATGCCGCCGACCAGCGAACCATACACCTCCAGATGGGCCCCAACTAGGATGTCGTTGATGGTTCCTCCTTCGAAGGTCGTGCCGGCGCTCGTTTGTACAGGTACGTTGCCGAGGTAGAAGTGGCCAGGTGCACTGATCTGGGATACGAATCCTTCAATCTCTGTGCTCTCACTATTCTCAGCGCGTAATGTTTCCGGCTTCACCTTGGTCGCGGTCAGTCGGATGCCGTACGGTCCCGATCCCCCAGATTTCACCTGGCTTCCCTGAACGTCGACCAACCGCCCGTCCCAGGATGTCCCGGCAGGATTTGGCATTTGGCTGATGTCCGCTCCCGTGTAGTTCACCTCCAAGCTGCCGAGGGTAAAAGACTGACGACCGTCATCATGCTGAGAGATGAATCCTTTAACCTGATAGTTGGTCGCTTCTCCCGAGTTCTTGCGGTCGATGAGGGTGGCGACTACCGTGCCAGGGCCGGATACGAAACCGCTCACTTCCACCAGGTCGTTTTGCTTCAAACTGCTGATGGCTGGGACGCTGGGGTCGATAATAGTCGATTGATTAATCAGTACGGTTTGTCCTAACACGATCAGGCTGAGCCCGTCCGGAGCCACGAATTGGACTGGGCCCTCGATGGTGTCCTCGTACAGGATCGTCCTGGCTGTCCGTTGGACGACTTGGTTCGTCTTGTAATCCTCGGTGATCGTGCCATTGACGAGGATGATCATCCCCTTCTTGAGCTGCCGCTCACTGGCATTCGGAATGCCATCGACCGTGAAGCTGGTGCCGTTCGTGGCGAACTCGTTTCCGGATACGAAGACGCTGCCGAATCCTGTGACGGGTCCCGTTGAGACCGTGGCCACGGACCCAGTTCCACCGATCCCGCCGCCGGCCTGAGGACTTGGGCCACAGGACGCGAACGACCCGAAGGTGACACTCAGGAGAAGAACTCTGTAGATCGATCCGAAGCATCTCACGATGCACTTCCCGGTTTGGAATCCACGTCTTCTTCGAATTGATAGATCCCCAGTCCCACGCGGACCCGCCCCGTGCCTTTTGAAGACGGATTCACATCGCGGTCTCGATGGGCCAGCCAGCGGTCCAGTGTTTCCAGGAATTCCTGTCCTTGTGCCGCCGCAAGAATTTGAAATTCTTTCGCCGCCTCTTGCGGGACGTTGTCGTACATCACTTTTCTCTGGAATCGAGGCTTGCTTGGAGTCTCGTATAGGTTGTGATCGATCGTTGCAATAAGATCTGCAGTATCAGTGCCAAGAATGGCGAGCTTCTCAGCATCGCCTTTTTGCGGGATATAGCCTCGAGCACGAAGGCAAATTCGCCCATCCTTGAGTTCTTGGATGGCTCCGACATGTACCAGTTCGTCGAAGATCGCGCGGACAGGCATGTCCCCACTGTAGCGTTTGACCAACGCACTAAACGATCCACGCTTGCCATCCAGTTCAAGCGGGGCGGGGTGGCCCTTTCCGTCACCGAAGGCCGGATCTTTCAGCCATCCGCCAATGACTCTCGCGGCTCGGTTGTATTGCTCTTCCGGCGCAGTGTCGCGGGCTTCGGGGCTGCTCAGTAGCTGTTGGACCTCTTTGCGAGTCAGTCCGGTCAGAATGGCGATTCGGGAGATGGAGGCCTGTTTCCCTTTGACGCCACATTCGTCCCGGGCGACCTCAACGTAGGTCTGCTTGGCGAGGTCGAAGAAGGTTTTTGCCGCGAAGCCGTTCCGGAGAAAGAGCCGGACGAGCGGACGGAGAAAGGTGAGCGTGGCAGCCGAGAGGGCTTTCGTGTGGCCTGGTTTCACAGACTTGGGAATTTAGTCCCACACCGAGGAGAAGTCAAGTGGCGCAAGCGCTGACGGTCGGCGGTCTGTACGGCGGAAGCGAGAGGGTGAAGACCGATCCCTTGCCGAGGGTGTTGGCTGCGCGCACGGTTCCGCCATGAGCTTCTGCGATTTCTTTCACAATCGCGAGCCCGAGGCCCGTTCCGCCGGACTCCCTGTCGCGTGCGTGATCGCCCCGGTAGAATCGTTCAAACAGATGGGGTAGATGTTCCGGCGCGATGCCGGGGCCTGTATCCTCTACTTCCATTACCACTTGTCCGTTGTCCGGTTTAAGCCGTAGCGTGACCGCTCCCTCAGGCGGCGTATGGGCCAACGCGTTATCGAGCAGATTGATCAGCAGTTGTGTCAGTCGTCCGTGATCTCCCAATACCAGCGGCACCGGGTGAGTCTCCAGCGTCAGTCGAACCTTGCGATCTTCGGCCAGCACGGTGAGTTCCTTCACCAGTTCCTGAACCAAGGGCTCCAACGCCAGAGGAATGAGTTTTACGGGCGGGCGATCCCCGGAGAATTGGGCCAGTGTCAGGAGTGAGCGTGTCAAGGTGCTGAGCCGCTCAACCTGCCCCAAGCTGGTCACCAACGCCTCCCGATATTCGTCGGCGCTCCGGCTCTTAATCAACGCGACTTCAATCGTGCCCTTGATCACGGTCAAGGGAGTCTGCATCTCATGCGAGGCATCGGCCACGAATTGGCGTTGTCCTTCAAAGACTGTATGCAGCCGGTCCAGCATCGCGTTGAAGACGCGGGCCAATCGTGCAAACTCTTCGTACGGCGCATCCAGCGTCACGCGGGTCTTCAGCGAGGGGACGGAGATTTGCTCCGCCGTGGCGGTGAGCACGTCGACCGGCGTCAGCGCCTGACGGGCGAGCCAGCGACTCCCCAGCCAGGCCGCTCCGATCATGGCCGCGGCCAGGCCTCCAAGCAGGAGTCGCAACAGGCGGAGGGCGTCCTGCACAATACGGAGCGATGACTCCGTCTGAAGAATGTACTCCACGGTTCCGCCGCGGGTGATGGGGAGCGAGATGCGCCGGATAGATTCATGATTCGGTGTGGTGATCGTGTCGTAGGCCGTGCGTCCCTGTTGGAGATCGGCCAAGACAGCGGCTTCCAGTGAGGGGCGCACAATCACCGCCGCTCCTTTCCATATGATCGTTCCGTTTGGATCCAGAACCACGGTCGAGCGGGCAGCCTCACGTAACTCCTGCTGTTCGTCATCTTCCAATGTGGTGAGGGTGCCGGTTTTGATTTCGACTCTGGAGGCTTCGTGCTGGGCGAGAGCGAACAGTTCCCCGTCGATGTGGCGATAGAGGAGGTTCGAGAGCCCGATGTGGATGAAGACGGCAAAGGCAGTCAGAAGAACGAGCATGAGAACCAAGGCCGACCGGCGGATGTGAGTGCGGAACGCGACCATGCCTTACGCCTCCGGTGTTTTCAGCACATACCCGACACCGCGGACGGTATGGATGAGAGGGACCGAATGTTCCCGATCGACCTTGGCCCGCAGCGCCCGAATGTGCACATCCACAATATTCGTCATGCCGTCATAGTGGATATCCCACACATGCTCGATGATCGCAGTCCTTGTCAGCACGCGATCGGGGTTGCGAAGCAGATATTCCAGCAATGCGTATTCTTTGTTCGTCAGCGTGATCTCCTTGCCCGCCCGCCAGACTCGATGGGCGAGGGGATCGACTTCGAGGTCTGCGACCATGAGGCGCGGCGCCTGGTCATGGCCCTTTCGCCTGATCAATGCCCGCACCCGGGCGAGCAGTTCGGCAAACGCGAAGGGTTTCGTGAGATAGTCGTCGGCACCCATGTCGAGACCGGTCACCCGGTCGTCAACCGTTCCTCTGGCTGTCAGGAGCAGGATCGGCGTGCTGTTGCCGGCGGCACGGAGGCGGCGGCAGACCGTGAACCCATCCAGTTTCGGAAGCATCACGTCGAGGATGACGAGGTCATAGGGCGTGATGCTCGCCATGAGGAGTCCCTCCTCACCGTCCTGTGCGAGATCCACCGCATAGCGTTCTTCTCGGAGCCCCTTTTGGGTGAACCCCGCAAGGTTTGGGTCGTCTTCAACAATCAAAATGCGCATCCTGATCCTTTTGTCTCGATTCTAGTCTTCCGGCTTCATCCGGGCAATCGACGTCGGCGAGGCTCTTATCCTGTCGCAGAGGTTTCACGCTGCGCGATCGGTAGTTGTGCGGTACAGACGCGTTTGTAGAGCGCGGGAATAATCAGCAGGGTGAGAATCGTGGAGGTGAGCAGGCCTCCGATCACGACGGTGGCGAGGGGCCGCTGGACCTCGGCTCCCATGCTGGTGGCTACCGCCATGGGGAGAAAACCAAGGCTGGCGACGAGCGCCGTCATCAGCACGGGCCTGAGTCGATCCATTGCGCCTTGCATCACAGCCTGATCCGTCGGGAGGCCTTCCTCTTCGAGTTGCCGGATGTGGCTGAGCAGCACCACCCCATTGAGCACGGCAATGCCAAACAGAGCAATGAATCCGATGACCGCGGAAATGCTGAGCGGCAAGCCGCGGAGCCAGAGCGCCACGATGCCACCGGAGAGCGCCAAGGGAACATTGAGGAAAATCAACAGTGCGGGACGCATAGCCCCGAAGATGACCGATAACACCCCCAGAATCAGGAGGAGGGTGATGGGCACGACTACAGCTAGTCGGCTGGTGGCTTCCTGAAGATGCTGAAACTGTCCGCCCCAGGTCAGTTCGTATCCTATTGGGAGTGACACCTCACGTGCCACCAGGCGCTGAGCCTCTGCCACGAAGCTTCCCAAGTCCCTTCCCCGGATGTTGTTCTCCACCACGATGCGCCGCTGCACATGCTCCCTGCTGATCTGAGCCGGTCCCGTGGCCACCCGGATCGCTGCGACGCGCGAGAGGGGGACGAGTTCACCATGAGCGGTTGGGATGAGCAGATTGCCCAACGCGGCGGGATCGGCCGAGGCACTGTCGGCCAAGCGGACGACGAGCTCAAACCGCCGCGATCCCTGGACCACGGTGCCGACGACATGTCCGACCCGCGTTGTTTGTACGAGGGTGAGCACCTCATCTGCCGTAAGCCCGTAGCGGGCGATCTGTTCTCGATCCACAATCACTCGCAGCAGTGGAAGGCCCGCGACCTGCTCGACTTTGACGTCTGCCGCGCCCCGCACGGTTTCTAATACACGCGCCACGGCCTCGGCCTGCCTGGTGAGGACCTCCAGATCGGGACCGAAAATCTTGACCGCCAGATCGGAGCGCGTGCCCGCGATCAACTCGTTGAAGCGCATCTCGATCGGCTGCGTAAAGCCGAGGCCGACGCCGGGAACGGCATCGAGAATGGCGGGCCGCATCTTGGCGATCAAGTCCTCGCGCGTGCCGGCCGTCGTCCATTCGCCCTGCGGCTTGAGAATGACGAACACATCGGACATCTCCACTCCCATCACGTCGGTCGCCACCTCGGGGCTCCCGGTTCTGGTGACCACCTGCACGACTTCCGGGAATCGGCGAAGCACCCGTTCAACGTCTAAGGCGTTTTTGACCGACTCGCTCAGCGACACGCTGGGCAATCGCCAGAGTTGAATTGCCATGTCCCCCTCGTCGAGTCGAGGCACAAACTCGATGCCAAGCCACGCGCTCAGTCCGAGACTCACGACAAACAGCCCGACCGCCGGCGTCACGACCCAGGCCGGTCGCGTCGTTGCCCATCTGAGACAGGGCTCGTAGGCCCGGCGCAGGATGCCGATCACAGGCGTGTCCTCATGTCCCGGCTTCGCCCTCACGAACCAATAGGCGAGCAGAGGGGTGACGGTGATCGCGAGCAGGAGCGAGCCGGCCAGGGCCAGGATGACGGTCAGCGCCATCGGACGGAACATTTTTCCTTCGATGCCGGTGAGTGCCAGGATGGGCACATAGACGAGAATGATGATGCCGACGGCGAGGGTCATGGGGCGAAGGACCTCGCGGCCGGCCGCTACGATCTCACCCAGCCGTTCTTCCTGGCTCATGGCGCCCTTCTTGGCCAATCGCCTGAGGATGTTATCGACCATCACGACCGAGCCATCCACGAGCAACCCGAAATCGATGGCGCCCAGGCTCATCAAATTTCCGGAGAGGCCTGCCTGCATCATCCCGCTGAACGCGATCAGCATCGACAGGGGAATGGCGGACGCCACGATCACACCGGCGCGGAGATCGCCGAGAAAGAGGAACAGGACGGCAATGACGAGCAGTCCACCTTCGAGCAGATTGTTGCGCACGGTGCGCATCACCTTCGAGACCAGCAACGTCCGGTCGTAGTAAGGTTCGATGGTCACACCAGGAGGGAGAGTCGCTTCGATCTCTTTCACTCTGGATTTGACCCGTTCAACCACTTGCTGGGCATTCTCGCCCGCCAACATCTGGACCATGCCGATGACGGTTTCGCCCTCTCCCATGGATGTTGCCGCGCCGATGCGGAGGGCCGATGCCTCCTTCACCTCGGCGAGATCGCCAATATAGATCGGCACTCCCCCGGGGCCGTGCGCCACCACAATCCTCGCAAGGTCCGTCACCTGTGTTGCCAAGGCTTCGCCACGAATGAGCAATTGTTCCCGTTGACGTTCGATGTAGCCCCCGCCGGCGATGGCGTTGTTACGTTCGAGCGCTTCGAATACCTGCCGAATCGAGAGTTTGAAGGACAGGAGCTTCGCGGGATCCACCACGACTTGGAACTGTTGCGGTTCACCTCCCCAAATATTCACTTCGACGACGCCCGGCACCGCCCGCAGCCGCATTCCGATGTCCCACTCAAGGAGAGTTCGGAGGGCCATGGGACTGTAGCCATGCCCTTTCAACGTGAATTGATAGACTTCGCCCAAACCGGTCGTCAGTGGGCCGACAATCGGACGGCCATAGTCGACGGGGATACGTTCCATCGCGCGGGTCAACCGCTCAGTGACTAACTGCCTCGCCCGGTAGATGTCCGTCTGATCCTCGAAGATCGCCGTGACCGCGGAGAGCCCATAGCGAGACACCGAGCGGAGTTCGCGGAGGGCCGGCAATCCGCTCAGCGAGGCCTCGATCGGAAAGGTGATGAACTGTTCCACTTCGACCGGGCCGAGCGCTGGGGAACGGGTGAGGATCTGGACCTGGACCGGCGTCAGATCCGGCATGGCGTCGATGGTGAGGTGGGTCAGAGACCAGAGGCCGAGAGCGATCACGAGCATGACCGCCACCAGAGTGAAGAAGCGGTAGCGCAGGGAGAGGATGAACAACCGCTCCATCTTATCCTCCCTCTCCGGACCCGATATGTTCTTTTAGGAGCACATTCTTCAAGTCGAAGACGCCGTCGATCACCACCTGCTCGCCCGCGGTCAGCCCTTTTCGCACCTCGATCCAGCCCCCGCCTTCACGTCCTGTTTCGATCGGAACGAAGGCATAGCCAGTCTCCCGCTGAACAAAGACGCCATGCACGTTGTTCACCATCGTCATGGCCGACAGGGGAACAGCCAAGGTCGCCGGACTCGCGACGGTCAGTTGAACATCGACATATTCTCGTGGCCTCAGGTTGTGTTGCTGGTTCGCCGCCTCGAACCGAACTTGAATGGTGCGCGTGGTCTCGTCTGCTACCGGCGCAAGATAGGTGAGTGGAGCTGTGACGGGCTCACCGCCCTTGGGCAGGATCGTTCCCACATCGCCTTCTTTGAACTTTCGAGCCTGTTCGATCGGCAGATTGGCAAAGACCCAGACTCGGCTCGTGTCGACGACCTCGAACAGTTCATTGCCAGGAGAGACGCCCTGCCCCCGCACCACATTTTGCGCGACCACGGTCCCGTCGATCGGCGATGTGAGGGTATAGAGATGCCCCTCCTGGTGACTCCCATGCTCCAGTGCACGTAATTCTTTTACTGTCATGCCCATCGTCATCAGCTTTTCGCGAACATGCTGATGACGGGCTTGGGCCTCCAGGTAATGGCCTCGTTCTTCGACCAGTCGACGCTCCGTCACGATTTCATCGGCCCGCAGCTTCTCCGTCCGCCGGAACCCGCTCTCGGCCACATCCACCTGGGACTTCGTCACGAGATATTCCTGGACCAATTCATCCAAGCGCAGACTCTCAATGGCGACCAACGGCTGACCGCGTCTGACGCGATCGCCCAACTGGACATGGATGTGCTCGACTTGTCCCTCGATCCGGGAGGAAATTTTGGCGACTTGCTTCAAGTCGAGCGCGACTTCACCGGGAGCCGTCACCACTTCTGGAACTACATGTGCGGCGGCCGTCTCGGTGCGTAATCGATCCCGCACGGTTGCCGGGGCTTGAATGGTGCCGGTGCGAGGAGCGACTGACTGCGGGCTCGCTTTCAGCGGTTGAGTCGGCTGTTCGCTCCCGCGATCGCCGCAGGCGGCGAGAAGCAGGAACAGCGCGAGCACACACAATCCGGTCTGTGAGGTCCATCTGATGCTCATGGTCTGGCTCTTTCTGGATCGTTAGATCCCACCGACGGCACGTTCAAGCCGAGCGAAGGCGATGGAGAGGTCCGCGCGAGCCTGGACGTACTCGAGTAACGTTTGCCGGTATACGCGTTGGGAATCGAGCAGGTCCAGGAGGCTGGCAACTCCCTGCTTGAAACTGATACGTGCAACCCGCAGCGTCTGCTCCGCTTGCTTCAGCAATCCCGTCTCGAATACCTGGAGTTGTTCGGTCGCGGTGCGGACATCCTGCACATGTTGTGTGATGGCTTGGGAGATTTCATTTTTGGCCCGTAGCCGCTCGGCTTCAGCGCGATGTCTGGCCCCGAGTGCCGTTTCGATCTCTCCTTGACGCCGGTACCAGAGTGGAAGGGGAACACTGAGCCCTGCGGTGACCGACTCATCACCGGCCTCACGATGATAGTTGCCTTGCACCGTGACGTTTGGAATCCTGGACTCCTTTTCGAGCGTGGTGCTGAACTCCGCCTGTTCGACGAGTTTGGTGAGCCGTCGGAGGGTCGGATGCTGTTCCATCGCGCGTGCAGAGAGCATCTCGAGATCAAGCCCCTGTTGGAGAGGCTCAAAGTCGCCTTGGATCGAGAACTGTTTGCCCAAGGTACCGGCCGTCACCATATCAAGCTTGGCTCTCACGACCACCAAGGCATTCTGGGATCGTGCGACTTCTTTCGTGGCTTTCTGGACCTCGACGGTGGCCTTCATCGTTTCAAAGACCGTGGCGTCGCCCGCAGCCACACGGGCCTTCACGGTTCGTAGGACCTCTTCCACCATCGTCAGGTTTTGGCTGGACAACTCGACATCTCGCTGCGCGAACAGCACATGATAGAAGGCGACCTTGGTCTCAGCGATCACGTTGAGGCGAGTCTCGTCCACCGCGGCGTTGGCCCCTGCCGCTCCTGCATCCGCTGCCTGCTGTCTTGCGCGGCGCTTTCCTTGCCACTCCAGAGGCTGTTCGACCGTCACCGTTCGCTCTGTCACCTTGACCCCCGTGCTCGGGTCACGAATGCTCCCTCGCCCGGCTACTCCTGAAATGGAAGGGTTGAGATAGGCCCCGGCGGTGACTTGTTGTCCCAGACTTTGCCGCACAACGCCCTGGGCTCCTGCCATCGCGGGGTTATGTTCGAGCGCGAGGGAGATGATCTCCGCCAGGGCATATTGTTGCGGGCTCTCGGCGTCCGCATTCGTAACGGTTCCGGTGATGGCGAGCGTGCCTGCGCAGGCCATCAGGACAGAGAACTGGTACCATCGATTCGACATCTGACACCTCCGTCTTTTCGCATGCGTGCTGCTTGGCTGAGACAGGCTTTGCCGGTCTTTCCGAGTCAGAGTCGTGGGCTAGCCGGAATTGGCTTGTCTCTGCCAGAGAGAGAACTTCCGCGCATGCTCCCAGCCTCAGGAGGCCGGGTTCTGTGAATCATGTTGGTGGAATCGATTTAGACGGAGATTGCAGGTGGCGCGCGGCCGGAGAGATCGTGTGCGAGGAGCAGCAAGATGGGCGCGGGGAACATAGCCCGGCGTGTGAGGAAGCCGGGGCGGGTCAGCAGGGTGAGATCCACTTCCGCGAGCAGGGCATGGGACAGAGGCTGCTTGACCGACTGGTGATCTGGAGAGGAGGAGAGAAACGCGAATCCGATTTCCGGATGGCTCAAGAGGCCTGCGGCTGCGCCGAGGAATGGAAGAATCGACGGCTGAATCACCGGCGCGTCATGCGCGTGAGCATGATGCCCGTATTCGCCATCCAGGTCTTGCGAGAAGACGGTGTGGAAGACTCCGCCGTGGTCATGTCCGGCTATCCCATGATGCTGATCCGCGTCGGGGTGGACATGGATCAACGGGATCGCGAGCATCCAGAGGATCAGCCAGAAGACAGGAATGATACGAAGCCGACGCACATTCAACCTCATCGCCTCAGTGGAACGCTCGCTAGCCACTTATATGGTTAGCCTACACCACGTGCAGCACAGGAACAAGTTTTGATGTCACCCGCGATGCGTCTCTTGCCACTTCCCTGACTCACTACTGTCCTCATCGCAATGGCATCGCGTCCACTATTCTTTTACAGATATGTGCTGTGCCGTATGCACGCCGGCGCCATGCTCATAGACGAGATTACCGCCGGTATGGCCGGTCGCACTGATGGCGACCAGTCCGATCGTCGCCACCATAAAATACGCAATAAGGGCCTTTGTACTGAAGCGATTGCGAAGCAGCAGCCGAGAGAGAAACAAGACCGTCATAATACCGAGCGTCATGTAGGCCAGCGTTTCATGGGTCTCGATGAGGGCTTCTGCCACCCCGGCTTTCTCCGCTGCCCCTTCCGCCTGCCCTCCCGCAATCGCGGCGACGATGCCTCCCAGGAGCCCTAAGCCCAATAGCCATTGCGCGGCTTCGCGGAGGCTGTCGCGGGTGAGGGCTGCACTGGCTATATCAAAGAGGACACTGGCGAAGAGCAGTGCGATCGGAAAATGAACGAGCATCGGATGAAATGGGATCGTCATCGCCGGGTCTCCTTTGTCATGAGGGCAGGCTGCGCGGGATCAGGCCGGACCGTTCCGGCCTGATCCCGTTGAAATCACTGTCGCGCTTACTTCTTGTGGCTTCCTTCGTGCTTGGCTGCTTCCTTGTCTTCTGAGACCAGTCCCGATTGTGCGTCGACGGTATATTCCCGGCTCTCCCCGCTGCTGCTGACCACGGTGATCTCATACTCGGTCTTGCCATCTTCAGCTTCCAGTTCCGCTTCAATGACCCGGCCCGGGTACTTGTCCGTGACGGCCTTGATTGCCTGTTCCAGCGAGACTGCCGTCTTGGGGATGCTTTTGTGATCCTTGTCGGCAAGTGCCAGTCCGGCAAAGGCGGTAAGGGAAACTGCCACACAGGCTGCCATGATGAGCTTCTTCATAATGAGACCTCCTTATTGAATAGTGGAATAAGAATGAACCGACGCTGCTCTGGTATGCAGACTACCCGGTCAACATGAGGGGCCTATGAAGCGAAGATGAAGAATTCTTCATCGAAGCCTGTTCTGCCTCAGACATCAGTTGTCATATAGGGGAAACGGCCTCTGTTCACGGGGGTGAAAGAATATTCCTTGACGGCGGACGGAAACGACGGTATCCCCATAGGGCATGGCATCTCCCTCCACCAGTCTCGCCTATGGATCGGTTCTGCTCGCTGCGGCCCTCTGGGGCGGCTCGATTGTGGCACAGAAGATGGCCCTCGGGTCGTTCTCCGCCGTCGAGGCCTCGGTCCTGCGCGACATCGGTGGCCTGGCCATTCTCCTGACCACTTGGTGGTGGCAGGAAGGGACCCTGGCCAAGATGACCAAGGCGGATCTGCGCCTGTTGGGATTGCTCGGACTCGGTGTGTTGGGCAACCACCTCTTCATTCTCATGGGGCTCAACTATGTGAGCGGGGCTGTGGGTGGGGTGATCATCGGATCGAGTCCGGTGGTGACATCGTTGCTCTCGGCTTTGTTGATTCAGGATGTTCCGCTACGAGCCGTCTGGGCTGGCGGTCTCTTATCCTTTGCGGGGGTGGGGTTGGTCTCTGTGGCAGGGTTCCAGGCCGCGGGCGATCAGCCGCTGCTCGGCAGCCTGCTGGTCTTCCTCGGTGTGGTGAGCTGGGCCCTCTATAGTATCGGCAGCCGCCAGCTTATGGAGCGCCACTCGGCCCTTACCGTCAATTGGACAACACTCCTCGTCGCCACCGTTCTCCAAATTCCTCTCTTGTGGACGGACCGCAAGATGCTGGAGGCAGGACTTGGGTCCGTGACAGAGGCGGATTGGATGGCGCTGGGCTATCTGGTCCTGTTCGCCACGGCCATCGCACAACAGGCCTGGCTGTTCGGCGTGAAGGGCATCGGGCCTTCGCGCGCTTCCGTCCTGGGCAATCTGACCCCTGTGGCCGCCATCGTGCTGTCTGCATTGCTGTTGAAAGAATCAGTGGGTACGAATGAAATCCTCGGCATCGCGCTGATTTTGGCAGGGGTGTGGGTCGTGGATCGGCAAACCTCCCGTCTCACCATTTAGTCGGCTGCTGAAAAAGCCCGCCAGCTTCGTTCTCGCATCGTTCAGGCCCTCAACGTACCCTAAAGGGTACGCCTCGGGCCTTCGCTCGCTGCGGCCTTGCTGGACGGCCTTTTTGAGCAGCCTGCAAGATCGATTGTTCAGCTTCAATCGCTGGTCCCTGCAGTCTAGAGGCACGGGATCATGGCTTCCATCCGCCTCTGGCCCCTAGCCTCTCGCCCTTCTCTCCAGGATTACAGTATGATACGGCTCATTTTTCAGCGAAGGAGCCCTGCATGCTGGAGCAACGTATCGAGGAAGTGAACAAAGCGAACCATGCCTTCTATGCCGCGTTCGGCAATCTCGACATCGCCGAGATGGACAAGGTCTGGGCGCATCAGGAATATGTCACCTGTGTCCACCCCGGTTGGTCGTTGCGGTCGGACTGGCCGGCAGTCCGTGACTCCTGGGTCTTGATCTTCAATAATACCTTCTCGATGACCTTCGAACTTACCGACGTGATGGTGCAGGTGGCGGGCGATATGGCCTGGGTCGTCTGCGTGGAGCACATCACCACCCATCAATCCGACGAACCCCAGCAGGCGCAGGTCTTAGCCACGAATCTCTTCGAACGGATCGGGGATGAGTGGTTGCTGATACATCATCATGGGAGTGCGGTCATGGGCTAATGGTTCCCCTGTGCTCCCGGAACGCGCACGATCAGAATGTGCTCGTTCGACGGGCGCAGTGGGGGAACCAATCAGCCCATGACCTTGGGAGAGTAGGGGAAAGACTGCGCAACGCGCGGCATGAGAAGGCCCTCGTTGGACGGGCGCACGTCGAGAGCAAGAACCGCCTCAGCCCATTGTTTAAGGGTGGGGGGAAGAGAAGGGATCGTTCGACGGGCCAAGTAGCGGGCAGTACGGAGGTTGTCATGTCACCTGGTTTTGTTGAGATTGAAGAGAAGATTCGGTCTCTGAGTTTCGAAGATAAAACCGAGTTGCTGCGGGTTTTGATCGAAGAGCTCGATGGCCAGGCTGATGCCGATGTCGAGCGTGTTTGGTTAGTTGAGGCACAAAGACGCTATCGCGAAGTCCGCGAGGGGAAAGTGAAGTCAATGTCCGGCGAAGGTGTCTTTGAGAATGTCCGTGCCCGCCTGAAGCAACGGGTCATCGCTTGACTTGGTATTACTGCAACGCCTGTCGCTAAACTGAGATGAGATGAGTGGATTTTATTGGTGGCCAGGCAGTCAAGTGCAAAGTCAAGCAATGACCCTGCCTTCGCTTGTGCTCCTCAGTGCTCGCTCAAGTATTCAAGTTGACTGAAGAAGAAAGAAGGCAGCTCTTGCCTAGCGGTCGACAAACTCTTTTTAATAATCGAGTCGCGTGGGCGAAGTTCCATCTGAAAAAGGCTCTCGTGGTAGAGACTCCGCGTCGTGGCGTATACAGAATTACGGATCGCGGGAAAGAGCTTCTACGCAGTGTGCCTGAACGGATTGATATTTCCACGCTAAAGCAATTCCCAGAGTTTCGTGCGTTCATCTTAAATAGTCGTCGGAATGAAGAGGTGGGACAGCTCGGTGGAGAAAACACGCAAGTGCTTGCTGGTCAGGCACTTTCCGCCAGTCGCCTCGAAATTCAAACCCACTACACGCCTGAAGAATTGATGGCCCAAGGACATAGCCAATTAACAGTACAGCTTTCCACAGAGTTGCTTGATCGAATCAAGTCAGCATCTCCAGCGTTCTTTGAACAGGTCGTTGTGGAGCTTCTCTTGTCTCTGGGGTACGGGGGCTCTAGGCTCGATGCGGGCCAAGTAGTTGGGCGAAGTGGGGATGAGGGAATAGATGGTGTGATTAAGGAAGATCGGCTTGGTCTCGATATTATCTACATCCAGGCAAAACGTTGGGAGAGTGTAGTTGGTCGTCCTGAGATTCAGAAATTTGCGGGTGCTTTACAAGGACAGAGGGCGAGGAAAGGCATTTTTATAACTACTTCCTCATTTTCCAAGGAAGCCATTTCGTTTGCCTCTTCTATCGAGAGCAAAATTGTGCTGATTGATGGTGACCACCTTACTCGCTTGATGATTGAGAACAATGTTGGGGTAACAAAGGTCGCTGGGTATGAGATAAAGCGGATCGATTCCGACTATTTCGGCGAAGAATAATAAAGGCGATGGGAGTAGTAGGCACTCTGACGGTTAGGATTTTGGTGCTGCGGCGGTGGGGAGTTCTTTGCCGCGGATAGGGTTGGCCCAGTCTGAATGTAAGTGGGCAGTGCGCGTATTATGCGGAATAGTGTTTCCCGAGGTGGTCGCGTTGAAAACGGATGATGTGTCGGATCAATAATTCCTGGTCCTGTGTGGTCATTCTGACGAAGCGGGTATGTAGGCGGTAGGTATCGACCTGATACGGGAGTGGCTCTAGCCGCAGCACTTCGGCATAGGCTTTGAAGATGACTTTATCGGGCAGGATCAGCGTGAGCGACAGAATTTCACCGGGCTTGTAGACCTCGTTCACGGTCACGCCAATACCCCCGCCGCTGATGTTGACGGTCTTCTCTATGAGCGGACCCTCTGTTCTGTCTGTTTCGGCCTGAATGCTGATGGGCAAGACGACGTTGATGCGAAAGTATGCGCGACGGTCTTTGGGGGATGGCTGTGAAATTGGTGCATCAGATGGCATGTCACGCAAAAGTATATCAAATTCAAGAGGGGATAACGGGGCAGGTTACGGTATTTGGCGAATTCTTCGATCGTCCCGGCTGTCAGAGATCGGACTCTAGCCTGTAGGAAGTCGTCGACGCCAGGTGAGATAGTTGAGAAAGTGCTCCCGGCAGACAACGTGACATTGCGAGGTGGAATCATGAAAACGGTTACGCTTGAAGTACGCTCACCCGAAGAAGGCATGAGTGAGTTTGTGGAGACTTGGAGGTCCGGGAAGGCCCAACGGTCGGCGCGTCGCGTTCAACGTGACGTGAAGGCCGTTCACAGTGATGTGACGGCTCTGTTGTCTGCGGGCCTGTTAAACCGCACCGAGACCGGCAACATCGAGTTCCCCTACGAGGCCATCAAAGTTGAATTCCTTCTCCATGCTGCGTAGTCCATCGGATATGCAGTCATAAGTTGGCAGAAACCGTTCTCTGGTATGGCGGCGACGGGCGTTAGAATTTTGGTGCTGCGGCGGTGATGGGGGCTTCTTCGACACGGATGGTGTTGGCCCATTCGGCGACGAACGTGTATTGATTGTGTCAGCGATAGACTTCCCTGCGGTGCCCAATCTTGATGATCTCGATCAGTTTCTGGTTATCATCTATGGTGTAGACGACGCGATAATCACCTTGTCGGATACGATAGGAGTCCTGCCCCGCCAGTTTCTCGCTGTTGGAAGGCCGTGGGGTTGCCGCAAGTTCCTTGATTCGTTGGATGATTCGCTGAAGATCGGCTTTGGGGATTTTCCGCAGATCACGTTCTGCGGACTTCTTGAAGAGGAGGCTATAAGAGCCCGTCACGTTTCAGGTCCTCAATTACCTTTTCGAAGGGACGGGAAGGCTCTTTGCGTCGTGCGGTCACAGCGGCTAGGTCGATGTCGTCTTCCCGCATAGCTTCCAGCACTGCGGCATTGACCAGATCTGAGACGGTCCGATCCGTCGAGGCTGCTTTGGCTTTCAGGGCCCGGTACACTTTGGGCTTTAGATAAACCGTCGTTCTTGTATCTGTTGCCATGGTCGGCTCCAGCTTTCGCAAGAGGGGCGCTGCTTCTCGTGTTGGTATTGTAGCATGGCCGAGGAATGTCGGCTAGCCAGCTTGGTTGGCGACGGGTGTTAGGATTTTGGTGCTGCGGCGGTGGAAACTTCTTCAACGCGAATGGTGTTGGCCCACTCTGCGACGATGGGGTCTCGTTCTTCCATCGACATTCCGGCATACTTCATGAACATCTGGGGGCCTTTACGGCGGCGCCAGGTGAGGTAGGCGAGAAAATGCTCACGGCAGATGCTGTGCGTGCCGGCAGGAGCGTAGACTCTCGTTTGGCAGCCCTTAATCAGACAGGTCAGGTCGTGCATTCCATCCTCCGGTTTAGCAGGATGCTGAAAAAGCCCGCCAGCTTCGTTCTCGCATCGTTCAGACCCTCAACGTACCCTACGGGTACGCCTCGGACCTTCACTCGCTGCGGCCTTGCTGACGGCCTTTTTGAGCATCCTGCGGGGGTAAGCCCCGTATCTGTCAGATCTACAGGTCACCGAGGTTCCACTGCGCTGAGATGGGTGTTCCGTGGTCTGTTAGAAACCATAGTATGCAGGACGGACGGACTGATTATCAACCAGGCTCAGCTTGACGCCTGAACCTCCGTTCCGGTAAGTCCATGGCTATGATTGGCTCGCTGAATATCCTCGCCATATTCTTGGTCGCGCTTATTTCTCTTCCCAGCTGTGTGTCGGCATCACGTGAGGGGCTTCCTCCTGGGAGTCCCTTTGCGGAGACCGCTGCGACGAGTCTCTTGCCTCAGGGGATTGCAGTGGGGGATGTCACAAGCGGGTCGGCCCTGCTCTGGGTGCGGACTGACGGGCCGATGACGGTGCAATTTGAGTGGGCGCCGGTGGCGGCCTGGGATCTTGTGTCGAAGATGGCGATTGCTATTGCTCCCGTGGCGTGTTCGCCCCTGTTCACGACCGGCCAGGAGACTGATTTTACCCTGGCGGTTCCCATTGGAGGATTGATGCCGGCCACCAGGTATCGATTCTATGTCGTTGCCGGCCGCAAGGGGCGCGAGGGGACGCCGACGGAGGCGCATGCGGCGCTACAAGGTGAATTTACGACGCTCCCCGATGCGAAGAGTCATGCGCCCGTGACCTTTGCCTGGAGTGGCGACTTGGGTGGGCAGGGGCTCTGTCGGCGGGGCGTTGCGGGCTATCCGATCTTCGATATGTTGCGGAAGCAGCCGCTTGATTTCTTTCTGTTTCTCGGTGATACGATTTATGGTGACGATCTCTGCCCTTCTCCTCCGAACGAACCGGGCGCCGATTTTCGAGCGACGAACCTGGCCGAGTACCGTGCCCGTCATCGCGATCAACGGAGTGCAGAGGCGTTACGGCGGTTTCTCGCTAACGTCCCGGTCTCTGTCATCTGGGACGATCATGAAGTACGGAACGACTTTGCCGGGCCTTTCGATAGCCAGATGCCGCCGGGGCGTCAGGCCTTGCGCGAGTATTGGCCGATCCCTGTTGCGCCTGACGATCCCCAACGACTTTATCGCACGGTGCGGGGCGGGGCGGATCTCGAACTCTTTGTCCTCGATGCTCGGCAGTATCGGAGTCGCAACATTGACCCGGACGGTCCGGCGAAGACAATGCTGGGAGCACCTCAGCTTCAGTGGTTGCTGAAGGGGCTGACCGAGTCGACCGCGACATGGAAAGTGATTGTGTCCAGTGTGCCTCTCTCTATTCCGAAAGGCGGAGGCGGAGGTGCCTCGGGGTACGATGGCTGGGCCGGAGGGCCTGGCGGTCCAGGGTTTGAGCGGGAACGACACGTGATCGTGGATGCCATTCTCGGACAACAGATGAAGAACGTGGTATTTCTGGCCGGTGATGTCCACTATGTGCAAGCGAATGCGTACGATCCGAACGGGGACGGGATTCCAGACTTTCACGAATTTGTGGCTGGCCCCTTGTCCGCTGCGCCAGGCCGGCAGACGCCGCCCAATAAAGAGTTACGTCCGACCACATTGATCAACGAAACCGGGTACATGAATTTCGGCCTCATTCGAGTCACCCAGTCCTCCTTCGACGTGACGATCCTCGACGAGGCCGGGACTACCAGGTTTTCCCACCATCTAGCGGCCAAGTAACCGCCGTCTTCTGCGAAAATCCTCTTGAAATCCGGACAGGTTGCCAGTTACGGTACATGTTCTCTTGCGTGTCAGTTTGAGGTCTGATGAGGTGATTGGTGCTGTTGCAGCTGATTTCTGTGCTGGGTGCGCTGATGGTGTTGTCGGCCTATGGTCTGATTCAGGGTGGCGTCTGGCGTGAGCTGGACGCGGGCTACCTGGCATTGAACATCGTCGGGTCGCTGTTGCTGGGAATCGTTGCGATTGCGGATCAGCGGGTGGGATTCATTTTCTTAGAGTTTGCGTGGGCCGGCCTTGGATTGGTCGGTGTCGTCAGAGCCGTCAAGGCCAGGCGTACTACGAATTAACAGGGTTCGAATGAAAGGACTATACAGATGGCGGGATTGATGTCAGCGGATGAAATTTTCGAGAAGGCTCAAAATGCTGCAGCGGCGGCCACGAATCCTGATGAAAAGGCCATGCAGATCGATTATCCGGCGCTCAAAGAAAAAATCCGTGCGGCCTTAGGCGATCGCAAAGTGGCGCGCTGCCATATCAACAAGTTCTTGCCGGAGGGTTACGAAGATCAGGGGCGATTCAACTTGCTGCTCCTCACCGCCGGCAATGTCGTCTTCGACATGGTCATCGGGGACTCGTACTTTCGCTACGATGTCGTGTCGGTCGGGCAGCTGGACAAGGTCCAGGTCATCGATGCGATGTGGGACAACAAGGAAAAGCGCAAGGAAGAGCCGTTCCTGAGCCTCCGCCTGATGCATGCCGAAGAGGCCCACCTCTTGTTGGCGCTGGAAGATGACGAGCGGACGAGCTTGTTGGCCTTCGCCAGCGCAGTGTCGGCAGTCCGGAACCCCGAAAAGTAAAGTAGAAGGCTGCTTAAAAAGCCCGTCCAGCAAGGCCGCAGCAAGTGAAGGCCCGAGGCGTACCCTTAGGGGTACGTTGAGGGTCTGAACGAAGCGAGAGCGAAGCTGGCGTGATTTTTCAGCAGCCTGAGGGATTAGGCGTGACGGTAGAAGGGGAGCGCCTGCACTGTTGCGTCGTGGCGAATCCCCTCGATCTCGACAGCAAGGGTAGTTCCGGGGGCTGAAAAGTCTCGGAGTGGGAAGGCCAGGGCGATCGGGCCCTTGAGCTGTGGGGATTGTGTCGCGCTGCTGACCCAACCGATTTCCCGGTCTCCAATGAAGAGCTTGGCTCCCTTTGGCGGGATGATCGAGCCTTTCATGACCAACCCGACTAAGTGCCGCCTGACGTTTCCATAGGTATCCATCCGCGCGACTACTTCCTGCCCAGGATAGCAGCCCTTGCTCAAACTGAACGCTTTCCCTTCCAGGTTCGCTTCCGGTGGAACGATTTCTTCATTGAGGTCCGGTCCCGCTTTGGGCAGGCCCGCTTCGATCCGGAGCGCCTCGCGAGCTTGTCCGCCAACGGCTTTGATGCCATAGGTCGCGCCTGCTTCCATGAGCCGCTCCCAGGCCGTGCTGAGGGCTTCAACGGGCAGTAATACTTCGAGGTCCGTCTCTCCGGTCTCTTCTGTTCGTAGGACGAACGAGGCATGGCCGCCGATCTGGGCTGCGACGGCGCTGACCGGCTTGAGATCGCTCATCTCGACACCGAAAGCGGCGCTGACGGTTGCACAGGCTTTGGGCCCGCTGACCAGCAAGAGCCCCCAGGATTCTGCACAATTCTCCATCTTCGCTTTGATACCGTAGAGCAGAAATTTTTTGAGTGCGAGAATGGTGGCCTCGCCAACCTCTCCGACATCTTCTACCCAGAGGCTGTCAGCCATTGTATAGACTCGAAAGTAGCCGAGCATCTTACCCTTATGTGTGAGGAAGCTCGAGTAGCGGCCTTGGCCTGGCTGGAGCGGAAGAATGTCGTTGCTGATGAGTCCCTGCAGCCATTTCACGCGATCGTCGCCGGTGACGCGGATCTTGCCACGGTGGGAGAGATCTGAGAGTCCGACGGCTTGGCGGACCGCCTGATATTCCTCGACCCATTTACCATAGTGAGCGGGCATGTCCCATCCGGCAACTTCCTCGAAGGTGGCGCCAAGCGTTGTGTGGAGATCGTGGATGCGTGACTGTTTCATAGTTCCTCTTAATAGCTTGGAAGCTTTCAGCCTTCAGTATTCGGATTCAGCTGACTACTGATGGCTGTGTGCTGACCGCTGATTACTTCCTCAACCAGGTCTTTCAGCCGAGCGGAGAATTCATTGCGTGAGACAATCTTGGTCACGCCCAGTGTTCTGGCCCGGTTGAACGTATCGACTTCTTCGTGATTGGCGAAGGCCAGGATGGGGATGGACTTCAAATTCACGTCGGATTTGAGCGTCTCCAAGGCTTGAAAGGCGTTCAAGGTCTCGTCATTCATGTTCAAAATGAATGCGGACGGGGTCATGGCCGAAGCCTTGTCGGCGATATCCTGCTGCGTCCTGGCCCGCTCGATCTTGTAGCCCTTCGCCATCAAGGCGTCACGGACTTTGGTGTAAAAGAAGATGTCGGTGACACCGACGAGGATGGCTTTTGGGTTTGTCTGGTCCATTTGGTTTATTTGATTTTTCTAGTTTCTTAGGTTTAAGAGGGGAGTCGTACAGGTCAACTGCTTAGTCCGAGTCGAAACAAACCAGTTCAGTTGAGTGAACTGATCAACCGCCCCAGCGCTTTCTTGGCTAACGCGTAATTGGGATTGAGGGCCATGGCTTTCTTGTAGGAGTCGATAGCCTCGGTCCATTGGCCCTTCTTCTCGTAGACGCGACCCAGGTTGAGATGGGGGAAGGCGGGGCTCTCATACCGTCTGGCCTGCAGGGCTTTCTGGAACCAGGCGATCGCTTCGTTCAATTCACCCTTTTCGATCAGGTATGCCCCGATGTCATTGTAGGGGTTGCCGAATTCCGGGTCCTGCGCGATCGCGTTGTGACATTCCTCGATCGCATCATCGAGCCGCCCCATGAAGCTGTAGGTCCAGCCGAGAAAGGTATAGGCTTCAGCCGTGGGATGGGTCTGAATCGATTTCTTATAGAGCGTCACGGCCTCTTCCAGTTCGCCCTTCATCTGGCGTTCATAGGCCTGCTGAAACAGCTGCCAGGCTTCGCGTTTATCTTCTTCGTGGCCTTCGCCTTGGATTAGAAAATCTTGTACATCCATAAAAACACAAAGAGCTAATGGCTTATAGCAGGGACAAAGAATTCCGGAATCGCCTTGTGCCATAAGCTATATGCCATATGCTCCCCCTGCTATTCTTGTTTCAGCTTCTTCTTGATCAACTCTGCGCCGTAGCGACCTGAGAGCAACATCGAGCCGAAGGCCGGGCCCATGCGGGGCGTGCCGTATACGGCTGCCACGGCCAATCCGATCACGAAACAGTTGGGATAGACTTCGCCGGTGCGGTCCATGATTTCCTGCTCAGACTGTGCGACCCACATGGCTCCGTTGCCGGGGACGGCCTTGTGAAGATTCCGCTTGTGCAGGAGCTCTACGACGATGGCATCGTGGCCTGTGGCATCCACGACAATCTTGCTTTCAAGGGCAATGGGGTCTACGTGGATGATGTCATGGCCGGCCATTTCTGCCGTCGTGCTATTGACCACCACCCCTTCCAGGACCGCATCGCGCCGAATAATCAGGTCGACCACTCGCGTGAGGTTCATGATCTTGGCTCCGCCTCTGTAAGCCGCGGCGATTAGTGCGCCGGTGGCATGCGGGGGATCGACCATATACATGCCTTCGCATTCCGTGATCTTTTTGCAGGGCACGCCGATTTCTTCGAGGATTTCATTGGCCGGTTCGCAGATGGTGGCCTTGTTCATCAGATAACCACCGGACCAAAAACCGCCGCCCAGGGCGAGGCTCTGTTCGACGATGACGGTCTTGAATCCCATCGCAGCCAGGTCATGGGCGCAGATCAAGCCGGAAGGGCCGGCGCCGACGATGATCACATCGCTCTCGATGAGCTGATCGAACTCTTTGTAGTACTCCCGCGCGATCTGGCGGGTAATGTCTCGTTCGCGTAATGGGGCTGGTGTTGGTGGCTTTGCCATCGAATCTTCTCCTTCATCGACTGCTGAAAATGGCTTCCGGCTTCGTTCTCGGCTCTACCAAATCCTCAACGTACCCCTGAGGGTACGCCTCCGGTTTGGTCTCGCCTGCGGCCTTGCCGGAAAGCCATTTTGAGCAGTCTTATCGATAAATCTCGGAGCCGGTTTTTTTAAATTCTTCTGCTTTTTCTTTCATGCCGATTTGAATCGCTTTGTGTTCGTCGACTTGTAGTTGCGCGGCATAGTCCCGGACATCCTGCGTAATCTTCATCGAGCAGAAATGCGGCCCGCACATCGAGCAGAAGTGCGAGACCTTCGCGGCATTGTCCGGCAAGGTTTCGTCGTGGAAGAGTTTGGCCGTGTCCGGATCGAGCGATAGATTGAACTGGTCTTCCCACCGGAACTCGAAGCGGGCCTTGGAGAGCGCGTTGTCTCTGATCTGCGCGCCCGGATGGCCCTTGGCGAGATCCGCTGCGTGAGCGGCGATCTTGTAGGTAATGACGCCGGTCTTCACATCTTCACGGTCGGGGAGGCCCAGGTGTTCCTTGGGCGTTACATAACAGAGCATCGCACAGCCGAACCAGCCGATCATGGCGGCTCCGATGCCGGAGGTGATGTGGTCGTAGCCCGGTGCGATATCGGTCGTGAGAGGCCCCAACGTGTAGAAAGGCGCTTCCTGGCAGGCCTTCAATTGCTTTTCCATGTTGACCTGGATCATGTGCATGGGCACATGGCCCGGGCCTTCGATCATGACTTGGACATCATGCTTCCAGGCAATCTTGGTCAGTTCACCCAGGGTCTCGAGTTCGGCAAACTGTGCCTCATCGTTGGCATCCGCAATGGAGCCAGGGCGCAACCCATCGCCCAAGCTGAACGACACGTCGTAGGCCTTCATGATCTCGCAGATTTCTTCGAAGTGGGTGTAGGTGAAGTTTTCTTCGTGATGAGCCAGACACCACTTCGCATGGATCGCTCCGCCGCGAGACACGATGCCAGTCATACGTTTGGCGGTCATCGGCACGTAAGCCAAGCGCACACCGGCATGGATGGTGAAGTAGTCGACGCCTTGTTCGGCCTGTTCGATCAAGGTGTCGCGAAACAGTTCCCATGTCAGGTCTTCGGCCTTGCCCCCGACTTTTTCCAGCGCTTGATAGATCGGCACGGTGCCGATGGGCACCGGCGAATTGCGAATGATCCACTCGCGGGTTTCGTGGATGTTTTTGCCGGTGGAGAGGTCCATCACCGTGTCGGCGCCCCAGCGAATGGACCAGATCATCTTTTCGACTTCTTCTTCGATGGAGGAGGCGACGGCAGAGTTGCCGATGTTGGAATTGATCTTCACCAGGAAGTTGCGGCCGATGATCATCGGTTCGCTTTCCGGATGGTTGATGTTGGCCGGGATGATCGCGCGGCCACGGGCGATTTCATCGCGGACAAATTCTGCCGTGATGACGGGGGGGATGCTCGCACCCCACGATTGGCCCGGGTGTTGGGTAACCCCGCCGCCATGTCCGTTCCGCGAGGCCAGTTCGCGCGCTACTTCGCGGGATTGGTTCTCCCGGATCGCGATGAACTCCATTTCCGGTGTGACGATGCCTTTTCTGGCGTAGTGGATTTGGGTCACGTTCATGCCGGGTTTGGCTCGCAGCGGCTTGCGAATGTGCTGAAACCGGAGTTCGTCCAGCTTGGGATCGGTCGCGCGCAGGCGGCCATACAGCGACGAGACATCTGGGAGCTCGGCCACATCGTTTCTGCCGAGGATCCAGTTTCTGCGGTAGGGAGCCAAACCTGCCTTGGCGTCGATTTTGACGTTTGGATCAGTGTAGGGGCCTGAAGTGTCGTAGATCGTGATCGGTTCATTGGCGATGGGCAGGCCCCCATTCATCGATTTGGTGGGGGTCAGGCTGATCTCTCTCATCGGGACCTTTACGCCGGCCTGTGCTCCCTGCACGTAGACTTTTCGCGAGGCAGGAAAGGGCGTGGTCGTCAAGGTCGATCCGGCGGACTTCTGTCCGTTCCCAGTGGCAGATCCATTGCCGATTGTCTGGTCGCTCATGAGGAGATCCTTTCTTCAGGATGCTATCAGCCCCCAGCTCTTAGTCTGCAATCCGGACGCTGACGGCTGAATGCGTATGTGCTGATTGCTGGTTCGTCCAATAAAAAAGCCGCACCTGAGGCTAGAGGGTGCGGCAGAGACCAACGGCATTCGGTTGTTCTCGCTTCCCTACGCTGGTATTACCCAGTTCAGGTTTTGAGGGTCGTCCGTTTGGGCGGACTCTCAGCCGTATGGCTCCCCTAGCTTCGACTGGGAATCGTATCGCCGGCCCCCCTCGTTGTCAACGGGGTATTAGGCCTACCATGATCGAACCGAGTGGACCATCGCCAGCCTAGGACTTCCTTGCGGTGGCCGGTTCATTGATTGTGGGGGAGCCCTAACGTAGAATCATCCTCCACGTTCTTGAGCCGAGGAAACCATGCCAACATTATCAACGATTCCCAGGCCGATCACAGAGTATCAGCAATTGTCTGCGGAGGAACTGTTCCGCCGGACGGTTGAGGCGAAACGTGTGCTCGGTGACCGTGTCATGATCCTGGGCCATAATTATCAACGGGACGAAGTCATCGAGCATGCCGACTTTCGCGGGGATTCGCTTTTGCTGTCGAAGTTGGCAGCCGAGCGGTCCGAGAGGCCCTATATCGTCTTCTGCGGCGTGCACTTCATGGCTGAGACTGCCGACATCCTGAGCCGTTCCAAGCAAACGGTCATCCTCCCGGATATGGCCGCAGGCTGCTCGATGGCGGACATGGCGGCCATCGAACAGGTCGATCAATGTTGGGAGACGCTGGGACGCATCCTTCCCGTAGAAGAAACCGTCATGCCCGCGGTTTATGTGAACTCTGCTGCCGTCCTGAAAGCTTTTTGCGGCGAACATGGCGGGATTACCTGTACTTCTTCCAACGCGAGGGCGGTCATCGAATGGTCCTGGGCCAGGCGGGAAAAGATTCTCTTTTTCCCGGACGAGCATCTAGGCCGCAACACGGCCAACAAAATGGGGCTGCCGCGAGAAGAGATGATCGTCTGGGACCCCTTTCAACCTAACGGGGGCAACACCCGTGAGGCGATCAAGCGCGCGAGGCTCATTCTCTGGAAAGGCCACTGTAGCGTGCATCAGATGTTCCAGCCCGTGCACATCGACAATTTCCGCAAGCAGTACCCGGACGGGAAGGTCATCGTCCATCCGGAATGTCACGAGGATGTCGTCAATAAGGCGGACCTCTCAGGATCAACCGAGTTCATCATCAAGACTGTCACGGCGTCGCCAGCCGGGTCTGTCTGGGCTGTGGGAACGGAATTGAACCTGGTCAATCGATTGAAGCGGGATTTGACCGATAAGAAGGTGTTCTTTCTCTCCTCTACCGTATGCCAATGCGCGACGATGTTCCGGATTGATGGAGCCCATCTCTGCTGGGCGATGGAGAATCTCGCCGACGGCCATGTGGTGAACCATATCGTGGTGCCGGACGATGAGAAACATTGGGCGAAGATTGCGTTAGACCGCATGATGGCCGTCAGTTAACGGGACCGTGAAAAACGCCTTCAGCGTCGTTCTCGTATCGCTCACAGACTCAACGTACCGCAAGGGTACGCCTCGCCTCTTCGCTCGCTGCGGCCTTGCTGGAAGACGTTTTTGACGATCCCGCATCAACGCTATGGGCTGGTGCCTCGGCTGACATTCCGGTATATTCCTACCCCTGATTCCCCTCACGTTCTAAAGATCTCTAGAGAGACCAGATAGGTTATGGATTACAAGGCAACGCTCAATCTCCCGAAGACCGATTTCCCCATGAAGGCGAACCTGCCGCAGCGGGAGCCTGAGCTGCTGGCCTCGTGGGAGCAGGAACGTCTGTATGAACAGATCCAGGAGGCGGGGAAGGGCCGGCCGCTCTATGTTTTGCACGATGGGCCTCCCTATGCCAATGGCCGGATTCATATCGGTCACGCGCTGAACAAGATCCTCAAAGACATCATCATCAAATCCAAGACGATGGCGGGCTATCAAGTACCTTATGTGCCGGGCTGGGACTGCCATGGTTTGCCGATCGAACATCAAGTCCTCAAAGAGCTCGGCGACAAGAAGAAGACGCTGGATACTCCGGCCATTCGTAAGCTTTGTCGGGAATATGCGGAGAAGTTTTATACGATTCAGCGTGAGGAGTTTCAGCGGCTCGGTATCTTGGGCGATTGGCAACGTCCCTATCTCACGATGAATCCGGGCTATGAGGCCACGATCATTCGCGAGTTCGGGAAATTCGTGGAGCGGGGCGGCGTCTATAAGGGCCTGAAGCCGGTGCTTTGGTGCACGGCGGACCAAACTGCCCTGGCCGAGGCGGAAGTGGAATACGAGGACCATACCTCTCCCTCGATCTATGTGAAGTTCCCGGTGGTCACGTCGCCCACGGTGCTCAGCAAGACGTTCCCCGATATCTCCTTCCCCGCCGGTATCAAGCTCGTCTCCGTCGTCATCTGGACGACCACTCCCTGGACCCTCCCGGCCAATCAAGCGGTCTGTCTCCATGGGGATATCGACTATGCCTTTGTCCAGGTCGGCGACGAGGTGCTGATCGTGGCGGAGAAGCTTGTTGAGAACATGGCGAAGGGTTGCAAGCTCGAAGGGGCTCGGGTGTTCGGGGTGAAGAAGGGGAAAGAAGGATTCGAAGGGTTGGAGACGCAACGGCCCTTGACGACCGGTCTCTCGCCGATTCTGCTCGGCGACTTCGTGACGCTCGATCAGGGAACCGGCTGTGTTCATATCGCGCCGGGTCACGGCATGGAGGACTACATCCTCGTCCTGGAGCATAATGCGAAGGCGTCAGCTGGAGAAAAGTTGGAGATTCTGGCGCCGGTCGACAACGGCGGGCGCTTTACCGACATTGTGAAAGAATTTGCCGGCCAGCATGTGTTGAAGGCGAATCCGAAGATTGTGGAGTTTCTCCAGGCCAACGGGCGGTTGCTGGGCCATGGGACGTTGAACCATTCCTATCCCCATTGTTGGCGTTGCAAGAATCCCGTCATTTTCCGCGCCACCGAACAGTGGTTCGTGTCGATGGAGACGAACGATCTGCGGAAAGAAGCCTTAGCTGAGATCGAACGGGTCCGTTGGATTCCAGCCTACGGCCGTGACCGGATCAACGGGATGATCGAGAACCGTCCCGATTGGTGTCTGTCTCGACAACGTGTGTGGGGCGTGCCGATTCCAGGTTTTACCTGTATCGGGTGCCGGTCTGTGTTGGCCGATCCGACCGTGATCGAGCACCTTGCAACCTTGATGGAATCCAAAGGGGCCGACGTCTGGTTCGAGCAGTCAGCTGCCGATTTGTTGCCGAAGGGCACAGCCTGTCCGAAGTGCGGCGGGCCGGATTTCGAGAAGGAACGGGATATTCTCGACGTCTGGTTCGAGTCGGGCGTCAGTTACGCCGCGGTCTTGAAACCACGCAAGTGGTGGCCGGCGGATCTCTATCTCGAAGGGTCGGATCAGCATCGGGGCTGGTTCCACAGTGCCTTGCTGGCCGGTGTCGTCACTGATCGTCGTGCGCCCTACAAGGCTGTCCTGACCCACGGATTTGTCCTGGATGGGCAGGGCAAGAAGATGTCCAAGTCGGCGGGGAACGTCGTCGCGCCGCAGGATGTAATCAAACAGTCCGGCGCAGAAATTCTGCGCCTGTGGGTGTCGGCGCAGGACTATCGCGACGATCTCCGGATTTCTCCTGAAATCCTGACCCATATGGTCGAGGCCTATCGGAAGATCCGGAATACCTGCCGTTTCCTGCTGAGCAATCTGTACGACTTCGATCCGGAGAAGGACCGCATCCCCTATGAGCAGTTGCCAGAGCTGGATCGTTGGGCCCTGCATCGGCTGAGTGAGCTGATCCCGCGGGTCAAGAAATCCTATGACGATTTTGAGTTTCACACGATCTTCCATGCGCTCAATAATTTCTGCTCGGTGGATCTGAGTTCCGTCTATCTCGATATTCTGAAAGATCGTCTCTATACCTTCCGGGCCGATTCGCCTTTACGTCGCGGGTCGCAGACGGTGCTGTTCGAGATTCTCATGGCCATGACGAAGCTGATGGCGCCGGTGTTGAGTTTTACGGCAGAAGAGATCTGGCGAACTTTGGCCACGCAGCAGGGAAGTCGTGTTGGAGTGAGTAGTGTCCATCTGAGCACATTCCCGGAGGTTCAGCCCCAGTGGCAGGATGCTGAGATGGCCCAGCGGTGGGAGCGGCTGTTGGGCTATCGTACACAGGTGCAGGGCGTGTTGGAGGGGAGTCGTCGGGATAAAGTGATCGGTTCATCGCTGGAGGCGGCGGTGGAACTTCGAGCCGATGCTGACGTCTACGAGTTTCTTCAGTCCTATCACAAGGATTTGACCACGCTCTTCATCGTCTCGCAGGTCAAATTGATTGCCAGTGGCGAGGCCAAAGGCCCATTGGCGATTGTGGCGACGAAGTCTTCTTTCGGAAAATGCGAACGGTGCTGGAACTATCGTGACGCAGTGGGGAAGGATGTGAGTCATCCCACCCTCTGCGAGCGTTGTGTGGAGGCGGTACAGTAATGCAACGGCCCCTTCGCTACCTGCTCCTGGCCTTGCTTGCGTGCACGATCGTGGTGACCGATCAGGCGACGAAACTCTCCATCGTCGAGTCGATGCGGCTGCATGAATCCATTCCGATTGTTCCCGACTTCTTCAGCCTGACCTATATTCGCAACCCCGGTGCGGCGTTCGGGTTGCTGGCCGGCAGCAGCAATGCGTTTCGTATGGTCTTTTTCGGGGTCACGTCGCTCTTCGCGCTGGGCCTCCTGGGAACGATCCTCTACCGGTTGCCGGAGAGGGATTGGATGGGGCAGCTTAGTATTGCCGGGATTCTTGGCGGGGCGATCGGGAACCTGATCGATCGATTACGCTATGGGGAAGTGATCGACTTTCTCGATGTCTATGTGAATTCCTACCATTGGCCGGCATTCAACGTCGCCGACTCGGCGATCAGCGTGGGAGTGGTCTTCTTGATCATTCACTTCGCATTTGAGAAAAAAGACGAGGCTCTATTGCCGCAAGAGCTCCCGCCCGCTTCTTAGCTGGCTGCTGAAAAATCCCGTCAGCTTCGTTCTCGGCTCACCGAAATCCTCAACGTACCCCTGAGGGTACGCTTCCGGTTTCGATTCGCCTGCGGCCTTGCTGTCGGGCTTTTTGAGCAGCCTGGAGGGCGCTCCTAAAATCCGAAGATGTAGAAGACGGCAATGCCCATCAAAATGCGGTAGTAGGCGAAGGGGCGGAGGGTGTGGCGTTTTACGAAGGTGAGGAAGGCTGCGATTACAATCCAAGCGACGATGAACGACACGAGCATCCCGACTCCGAGCGCCAGATAGTCTTCCTGCCGGAAGATGTCTCGCGATTTCCACATTTGATAGCAGGTTGCGGCGATCAGGGTCGGAAGCGCGAGAAAGAAGGAGTACTCTGTCGCGACTTTCCGGTCCAGTCCCACCAAGAGTCCTCCAATGATCGTGGACCCCGATCGGGACATGCCAGGGAGCAATGAGGCGCACTGAGCCACGCCGATCCAGAACGCCGACGGCAGATCCACCTGTTCGAGCTGCTGAACCCGCACTTGGCTGCGGCGCGCTTCGACGGCGAGAATGATCAGCCCTCCAACGATGGAGGAGGCCGCCACGGTTTGAGGGGTAAAGAGATGGCTCTTGATCCAGCTATGGGTCAGGAAGCCGATGGCAGCGGCCGGTAAGAAGGCGAGGCCGAGTCCAAGCAGAAACCAGAGATTCCGGTGAGCCGCCCAGGATTTTTTCAGTACGGTTGTCCAAGGAGTTGTGCCACGTGTCCGGATCATGGCGGTGACATCTTGTTGCTCCCGGCCGGCTTGTCCGACCATGGAGGCGAGTTTGTGCCGTTCATAGGCGATGACGGCCAGAATGGCGCCAAGCTGAATCGAGATCTCGGCGCTGGCCGCGAGATCTCCCTCAAAGCCTAGGACATGGCCGACAAGAATTAAGTGGCCGGTCGAAGAGACGGGGAGAAACTCTGTCAGCCCCTCCACGATACCCAAAATCGTCGCGAGCCCAGGACCCCATTCGTTCATGCATCGTCTTTCTGAGACAGGTTACGGGATTGACGGTGAGCCTTAGGCATAATCACAAAGTGGCGACAGTCCGTCAAGCAGGTCGATGAATCATCGCAGATCATTTTCGATGAGGTGCGGTGACGGTGGATCCGTTAATCAGTTGACAAAGTGAGAGGCTTGGCATACACAGACATTGTACGTAGTTGAGGCCTCACGCGCTGCATATGCCACAGGTCTGAGGGATGAGGCGCGCTGGCCGGCATCTGTTATCGATACCATGCTCAGTGGAAGGGGAGGTTCGTATGAAGTCAGGATGGATGGCGGTGGTTGTGATGGTCGGCGCAGTCGCAATGGTCGGCTGTGTCAGTCAAAAGAAATATGAAGAAGCGATGGTCGATGTCGATACGGCGAAGTCCGAGTTGGAGCGGACCAGGGCGCAGAAGAATGCGTTGGAACAACAAGTCAGGACGCTCAAGGATCTCAATGTGAAGTTCGGGAACGAAGCGCAGGTTGCGCATGATGAGCTTGAGCGGATTCAGCATGGCCGTGACAAGGAGCGAGGAAGTGTCGAGGGCCGGACCAAGGAACTTGAAGATCGCGCGAAGCAACTCGCCTTGCAGAACAAGGCTGTGCGTCATGAATACGAGGATGTGAAGCGGCACAACGATACGCTCAAGGCGCTGGTCGCCCGCTATCAGAAAGAGCTTAAGGATCAGTCCCGTTCTGTGACGGGGGGCCTCTCGCATGCAGTCCCGTCCCCGAGCGCCCCTTCCGTGGCCGCCCCTGTTCCCCCGGCAGTGAACGCGCCGCAGGCCATGGCTTCTTCCATGAACGTCAATAAGGCGTCTGTCGGCGACATGGTGCTTGTGCTCGGTCTCTCCAAAGATGTGGCGGACCGTATTGTGACGAATCGTCCGTACCGGGTAAAGGGCGAGTTGGTCGCCAAAAACGTGGTGCCCAAGGAAACGTTCGATATGATCAAGGATCGCATCAGCGTCAGCCCTTAAATCGGAGCCCTCGTGACTCGAATTGCCAGGCCGTCCGCCTCATTGGTGGACGGCCTGTTTCTTTTTTTGCACATAGAGGGGCCTTTCCGGCAGGTGATTCCCCCCTCGTCTTGTTGATACAATGCCATCTACATAGGTGAGGGAATTGGAGAACGAGTCCATGCGTCGTGCCGTACTGATCGTTGGGGTTCTGGCTATCGGCTTAGCCATCGGAGGTTATGTCTTCTTTAACGGGGAGCGCAAAGCCCCGGTTCGCTATAGGACCGCCACGGTTGAGCGTGGACCGGTGATTTCCCTGGTAACCGCAACGGGAACGATTAATCCGGTCGTTTCGGTCCAGGTCGGGACGCAGGTGTCCGGCATGATCAAGAGCCTGCATGCCGATTTTAATTCAGTGGTCAAAGCCGGAGATATTGTTGCCCTGATCGATCCGGAGCCCTTCAGAGCCCGCCGCGATCAAGCCGCCAGCAATCTTGAAATGTCGAAAGCGAATGTTGCAAGAGCCAAGACCGATTTGGCGCAACGCAAGCGAGAACTCGATCGGGTGAAATCGTTGGTGGCACAACAGTTCGTCTCCGAGAACGACGTCGACGTTGCGGCGACGAATTTCCAGGGGGCTGAGGCGCAGGTGAATGTGGCAGGGGCGCAAGTGAAACAGGCCGAGGCGGCGCTGAATTCAGCCGAGTTGGAATTGAAATATACCGTGATCCGGTCGCCGGTGAATGGGATCGTGGTCGCCAGAAATGTGGAAGTCGGTCAAACGATTGCAGCGAGTTTTGCCACACCGAATCTGTTCTTAATCGCACTCGATCTGACGAAGATGCAAGTCGATACCAACGTCAGCGAGTCGGATATCGGTGGGATTGCCGAAGGGAAAGAGGCGACTTTCACGGTCGATGCCTATCCAGGGTATCAATTTTCCGGCACGATCCGTCAGGTCCGTCTTGCCCCGATCAATGTGCAGAATGTCGTGACCTACAACGTGGTCGTGGCTGTGGACAATCAAGATCTCCGTCTGAAGCCGGGGATGACCGCGAATGTCTCCATCGTCGTTGCCCAGAGAGAGTCCGTGCTCAAAGTGCCCAATGCCGCGTTGCGATTCACCCCTCCGACTGTGGGCCAGGCAGATCGTCCAGGGCAAGGGGGTAAGCCGGCGAAGGCGAAAGGAGCAGAGTCTTCAGGCGGAGCCGGCAGAGGGGGTATGCCGCCGACTCGCAAGGTGTGGAAGCAGGGGCCTGCAGGGGAGCTCGAATCCATTGTTGTGCAAACGGGCATTTCTGATGGAGTGTCCACGGAGATCATGTCTGAGGCGTTGGCTGAAAGTACGCAGGTCATTGTCGGGATCGAACGGCCTAAAGGCGAAAAGGGTGGTAGCGATCTGCCGCCTGGATTCGGGAGCGGCGGACAGAAGGGTTCCTCGCGTACCAGAGGAATGTAAGATGCGTGACGTGTATCTCGCGAAGCGTCGCTCGTTACAGGGCCTCGCATTTCCAGCCACATCCATCGTGATGAATATGTTGTTCTTCTCACCCATTTCACGTTTCACGCTTCACGGGAAACGCCGATGGCTTCGCTGATCGAATGCGACGATGTGTGGAAGATCTATCGGGTCGGCGACGTGGACGTCCAAGCCTTGCGCGGTCTGAGCCTCACGATTGAGCAGGGTGAGTTCGTGGCCATCATGGGATCGTCCGGCTCCGGTAAGTCAACCTTAATGAACATGCTGGGCTGTCTCGACCAACCCACGAAAGGGCACTATCGGTTGGACGGGATCGAGGTGGGCCAGCTCACGCCCGATCAGCTGGCCGAGATTCGCAATCAGCAGATCGGGTTCGTCTTTCAGAGCTTCAATCTCATTCCCCGAACCAGCGCGCTCGAAAATGCGCAGCTTCCGTTGTTCTATCGAGGGCTCTCGCTCAAGGAGCAACGGGCGAAGGCTGCGGAGGCATTGGCACGGGTGGGGCTGCATGGCAGAGAAGACCATTACCCGACGCAGTTGTCGGGAGGACAGCAGCAGCGTGTGGCCATTGCCCGGGCATTGGTCACGTCGCCTTCGCTGCTTCTGGCCGATGAGCCGACCGGTAACCTCGATACCCAGTCGAGCCAGGAGATCATGCGAATCCTGGAAACGCTCAACCGGGATGAGGGGATCACGATCATTCTGGTGACGCATGAAGTGGATGTCGCAGCCTATGCTGCGCGCGAGATCGTGATCAAAGACGGGCAAATCTTGAGCGATCGCAAAACGAAGGCAGGGCCAATATCCAGCCCGGTGGGGGTCTAGATGGCGGCGTTTGTCTGGCTCACGATCATGACGGCCTTGCGCATCCTGGGCCGCAATCGGATGCGTGCCGGTCTCACGATGCTGGGGATTGTCATCGGCGTTGCTGCGGTCATTGCGATGGTGAGTATCGGTGAGGGAGCCAAGCGGGCCGTGCAGGCACAGATTGCGACGATGGGGACGAATGTGATTATCATCTTTCCCGGGGTCACCTCTGCGAGTGGAGTCCGGGGAGGCCAGGGGAGCGCCATCACGCTCACCGTGTCCGACGCCCTGGAGCTGAAAAAACGCATCCCGTTGCTGGTCGATACCGGATGGTCTAGGCGGGATGTCATGCAAATCGTGTACGGGAACCGAAACTGGAACGGAACGATTAACGGCGTCTCACCGAGTTATCTCACCATTCGAGACTGGTCCTTTACGAGTGGCGGCCCCTTCACCCAGACGGATTTGGATAGCGCCGCCCGCGTCGCGCTCGTCGGCCAAACGATTGTGGAGAATCTGTTTGACCCAGGCGAAGAGCCGGTGGGTGCGGTGATTCGCATCAAGAACGTGCCGTTTCGTGTCATCGGCGTGCTTGCGCCCAAAGGCCAGTCATCGCAAGGTTCCGACCAAGACGATGTGATCTTTATCCCCTTCAGCACGGCGGAGCGAAAGGTGTTCGGAACGTCGTTTATCGGGTCCGTCGCGGCGATGTTCGGCTCGACCGATCAAGTCGATGATTTGCCGATGGCAGCTGAGCAAATTCGAGAGGTCTTGCGCGCGCGGCACCGACTTCAGGCAGAGCAAAACGATGATTTCACGATCAGGACGCAGGTCGATATCGGAAAGGTGCAGGAAGGGACCAGTGAGACCTTGACGATGATGCTCTTTGCGATTGCCTCCGTGTCCCTCTTGGTCGGGGGGATCGGTATCATGAACATCTTGCTCGTATCCGTGACGGAACGGACGAGAGAGATCGGGGTCCGTATGGCGGTCGGTGCCAAACGTTATCACATTGTGATGCAGTTCCTGATCGAGGCCATGACGTTGAGCCTGGTCGGCGGGGTGTTGGGTATTGTACTCGGAGTTGCCGGGGCGAAGTTGACGACGTTGATCGCCGGCTGGCCAACGATCATCTCCGGTAACGTCATCGTGATTTCGTTTTTCTTTTCACTCGTGGTCGGTCTCTTCTTCGGCCTGTACCCTGCGAATAAGGCTGCTCGTCTTAACCCCATCGAAGCGCTTCGGTACGAATAGTCATGCAAGGGTTTGGAGTCCGGTAACTCCTGTCTTGCCGTACTTATGCTGCGTGACTTGCCTCGTCCGATTCTGATGTCACCACACGTGCAATAGAGCGTGGAGGAGACTGTTCCTGATTGGAGAGGTCAACCGTAATCGGATTTCGGTAGGGGCTGCCCGTCTGGTCGTAGGTTAACGCGACGATCGGTTGATGGAGCCTGGCGGGATTAATGGTGGTGATCATCCCCTGCTCTTTCGTATTGAGCTCCACAAAACTGTAGACGGGGTAGATGCCAACCAACTTGATGAAGACGGACACAAGACTCAGGTCGAGACGTCCGAATTCTCCTTCTTGGAATAGGTGTTGAATTGCTGCGTGGGACGGCAGCGGTCGGAGACCTCCGAATCCGGTCAGCAGCTCATCGTATCGATCTGCAATCATCACAATGCGACTCGCTTCTGCCGTTGAGCCAGCCGATGCTTCGGAGGGATAGCCGTGCCCATCCGGGGCGACATGGTGTTCTGCCGCTATTTGGCGGACGGTCTGGGAAAACCCGCGTTGTGCTTCGATGGCAATGGCGCCGAGTCTTGGGTGATGACGAAAGGTTTCGAGGTCTTCACCGGAGAGGGGCGCCGAGGTTTGGTATAGGTGACGGGGAAGTTGTAACAGACCGATGTCATGGAGGAGCGCGCCGGTCGCCAACTCGTGGAGTTGCATCAGGTCATAGCCGAGTGATTGGCCGAGTATCATCGACAGGGTGCAGACGGCAAGACTATGGTTGTTGAAGGAGGCATCGAACTGTCGCCCCTGGCTCATCGCCATAAATGCAGCGTGGGTGCTGAGGGTTCGTGCGACGATGGTGATTTCCTGTATCGCGTCGTTGATCAGTCCGGGATTTGCGGTGCCTGTTTTACTGATGTCGTCAAAGACGGTTTTGACCGATTGAGCCAGTTTGTCTCGCGCTTCTCGAGCCATCGTCAGTTCCTGGTTCAGTGAACTCACTGAGCGGGGTGTGTCGTGGCTTGGGGGCGCTTGGGTGGAGGTCAGCAGGCCAATTGTGTGAAGGGTTTCTTCCTCAATCGGTAAAGACGTGACGTCGAGCCCTTTGGAGGTGTCGATGTCTACGGTTTGGATGTTGGATCGCCGCAAGTGCTCGATCTGCTCGACCCTTTGAACCAGAAACCGGTGTGTCAGGAAGGGGCTCCTGAACCAGGAACATTCGATACCGGCCACATACATTCCAACCCGAAGTTGACGCAGAGGGATCTGCTTGCGCATGCCGTATCTATCCATGACGAAGGAGGTATTGGACAAAATCCAACAGAACCTTATCGGCTCGCCATGCGCGAATCTTGAATGCATGGAGGTAGGGTCCTGTGTCGTATTTTCTTGTGAAAACGTGCGGCTCTGTGGATCTGGAAGGATCGAAGGGCGTTAGGAGCTGCAGGCAGGGGCCAGGGATACTTCGATGCGAGGGTTGTCCTTATCGATGTGTTTATACAAGTGCGTTTCAACGATGCGGTTGTCGTTGATCCCGAGTCCCTCACAGAGAGCATCCTGCGCAATCTTGAGCCCGCCATCGACGTCTCGCCGTAAGGCTGAGGTGAAATAGAATCGGATAGACAGGGCGAGCCACTCTGACTGGAATCGTGAAAGCAAGGAGGCTCGATCGGTAGACTGCGCCAACTTCAGCCAGACGAGTTGTCCGACATGGGCCTTATAGGCGCGACCGACTGAGGAGAGCAATCGTCTGCCGTTTACTGTGGCATATTGATGATTGATGCTTGGAGGGACAGGGAGTGTGAACAGAATCGCATCATGGCTCATCGCTGGTTGCGGTGACGGGGGCGCAGGCATGGGAGCGTTGGGAGCCGTCTTTACTGAAGTCCGTGGTACCGCGATCTTCTTGTCAGAGTTCCGGTAGGACGTGGTGCGAACGGTACGAGGAGCGGATGGGCGTTGGGCCTGGCGGTGGAATGTGGGCATGGCCCAGTTTACAGGAGATTGACGATCTTGGACATGTTCTGCTCGTATCGCTCTTCCGATCGTGAGATAAAACGACGCCAGTCGCTCGGATTCCAGATTTCCATACGATGGTACATGCCGACCAGCACGATTTCCTGGTCCTCATCCAAGGGAATAAGCTTCCTGAGGCGGCCTGGAATCAAAATACGTCCGGCTTTGTCGAGTTCCGATGTGCCGGATTCCGATACGATGTGGTGCATAAACAATCGGCTCTGCTCTTCGTCCAGCGAGGCCTTTGTCCGTTCAAGGACCTTTTCCCATTCCTTCATGGAGTAGAGGAACGTCGACTCTTCAGGGCCCTTGATGAAGACGACGGCCTGTCCCTCGGACTCGACCTGTTCACGGATCGGCGAGGGGACGATAAACCGTCCTTTCTCATCGACTTTGCATGAATATGAACCGGCAAACATCAATGAGTCCTATCCCTTACGAGGCTTGCGGCGTTCTGGTTCGATCGCGAATCCATTGCTCCAGATCCGAACGTACGAATCGCCATTCTTTCCCAAGCTTGAAGGCGGGTATCTGGCGACTCCGTAGATATCGATAGAGCGTCCGGGTGGTGATCTTGAGGTATTGGCAGGTCTCCTCCGCCGTCATCAGCTCGCTCTTGGGCTCTTTGGCCATTGGAGAACCTGGTTCGATAGAGATGCATATGCCTCACGAGGCTTTGAATACTGTTGCCAGGGTAGGAAATATAGGGCCATCTGTCAAGCGAAAATACATGACAGTGTATGTCACAGACTGTCAGTGCCTTCCAATTCAAGAGGACCGGCTTCTTCCGGCTCTATGGTCTCCGAGAGGTCGCTTCCGAGGTCCTCACCCATTTCGTCTCCCACTTTTTTCATGAATCGAGCCATGCTCTGGGGGTCGTTTTCATCGAGCCCGGCAAGATTGTCTGGCTCAGCCAGGGCTTCCAGGCGCGCCGCTTCTGATTTTGGGGAGGCAAACCGAGACAGCATTCGTTCCACTCGAGGGCTTAGGCAATGGGAGCAGGTTGGCGGGGCGTGATTAGTCAGGCTCAAGACAAGGACCGTGCTGCGCTTGTGACAATCGAGACATCGATATTCATACAGCGGCATGGATCATATTCCTATGTGTGTAAGAGCTGGGGGCCCCTGCTCGGCCCAGAGGCGATCCGGCACCAGAGCCGCATCGACCGTTCTGGCCAGGGTCAGTGCGAATACTGGTCCGCTGCCGGCTTGCCGCAGCGCTTTCGCACATTCGTTCAGCGTGGTCCCGGTGGTAAAGACGTCATCCACGAGGAGGATGCGCTTCTCCCTGAGGTCTTGTGGCCGGCGGACGTCAAAGGCTTTCCGGAGATTGTTCAACCGTGCCTGTCGCGTTAGTGTGGTTTGCGGATCGGTGGCGGTAATCCTGATGAGGTTGGTGGCCGATACCGGGCGGTCCATGTGCCGGGCAAGCTGATCGGCCAACAGCAGGGACTGGTTAAACTCGCGCCCTCGTAAGCGGGCTGGGTGCAAGGGCACAGGGATGATCATGTCGATGTCGAGCTCACGAGGCAGGGCGCTGATCATGAGGCGTGCGAGTGGCTTGGCCAGGGTATGTTTACCTCGATATTTGAACGAACAGATGGCCTCCCGTAGTGGCGGGAGATAGGGGAAGAGGGTCCAGGCCCGTTGAAAGTCTGGCGGCCGTTTTTGGCAGTTTTGGCATTGATGGTTGGGTGTATAGGTCGTGGCCGCTTCTGAGACAAACGGCTGATCGCAGCGGGCACAAGCTGGTTGTCGGAGCGGGTGGATATTCTGCCAGCAGGATGTACAGAAAAAGGGCACCGGATCGATGCTGAGTGGATGGCCACAGGCAAGGCATTCTACCGGCAGCACAAACCGGAGAGCCTGACGGCACCATCCGAAGAGCCGATCCTGTATGTCTCCACGTAACATCGCAGGGGAAGCGCTCCAATCAACCGGTATAGGCATCTCTTCTAGGAGAATGTGCGAGGCCTGTCAAGGTTGTTGCTCTGTAAATGGTTGTGATATACGAAGGCAGTAGGCAGTGAGGGTGGGGATGGAGGTGTCGATCGCTGTGGTGAGGCTCGAGCAGGTATCGAAAATTTATGAACGCGGCGGGGATACCATCACCGGGCTCGATCGGGTCACGGTCGAGGTGGCAACGGGTGATTTCTGCGCATTTATCGGTCCCAGCGGCTGTGGGAAGAGTACGTTGCTCAATCTAGTAGCAGGGTTAGATGTGCCGACCTCGGGGGAAATTCTCCTTGGAGGGAGGTCGGCCAGTCGATTTACCAGCGACGATTGGACGAGAGTCAGGCGGGAAACCGTCGGGATTATCTTTCAAGCGTTCCATTTGATTCCCGGGCTTACGGCAATGGAGAATGTCGCGTTTCCTTTGTTGCTCAGAGGAGAGCGAGGGGCATCGGTTCAATCGCGGGTCGAGGAAGTGCTTGAGTTGGTCTCGATGACCGCACGGCGGCACCATCGCCCTAGCGAACTCTCCGGTGGGGAGCAGCAGCGTGTGGCGATTGCGCGAGCGATCGTACATCGGCCTCAGATCATCCTCGCCGACGAGCCGACCGGGAATCTGGATTCCCAGCATGGGGCCGAGATCATCGCACTCCTTCGCTCGCTCGTTGGGCATGTCCGTCAAACCATTTTGTTGGTCACCCACAGCCACGCGGCTGCGGAGGCCGCTGATTATGTCTGGGCCATGAAGGATGGGCAGCTCGTGACGAGAACGTCGCGCGAGCCTGTCCGGGTAGGAGCCTAATGGATCTTTCGACTACGATTGCCGGCGTACGATTTCCCAGTTGTTTCATGAACGCCTCGGGGGCGCTCTGTGTGACGCGTGAAGAACTGTTGGCCCTTGGCCGATCTCGTGCCGGCGCCATCGTCACCAAGTCGATGACGGTTGAGCCTCGTGACGGAAATCCGTCGCCCCGGTACTATGGATTTCCCGGCGGGTCCATCAACTCCATGGGTTTGCCGAATCTCGGGTACAAGGCCTATGCCGCGCTCATTCCAGAGTTGAAGACACTTGGCAAGCCGGTGATTGCCAGTGTGGCAGGTCTTTGCGAAGACGATTTTCCGACGATCGCAGCTGTCATCAATGCGGCCAAGCCGGACTTGATCGAGGTCAATCTCTCCTGCCCCAACATCCCGGGCAAACCGCAGATCGGTTATGACGCCGAAGCTTCCGAGCGATTGCTGAAGCGCGTTCGCAAAGTTATTACGGTTCCGATGGGGGTGAAACTGCCGCCCTACTTCGATCCGGCCCATCACAAAGTAATGGGCGAGGTGATCGGCCGTTGCGGGGTCGATTTCCTCAACCTGATTAATTCGGTCGGCAACGGGCTGGTCGTCGATCCGGACCGCGAGGAGGTCGTCATCAAGCCGAAGGGCGGCTTTGGCGGACTGGGTGGAACGATCATCAAGCCGGTTGCGCTGGCCAACGTGCGGGCGTTTTGGAAGATCTTCGAAGGCCGCATCTCGATCATCGGGACCGGCGGCGTGGTCAATGGCGTGGATGCCTTCGAGCATATACTCTGCGGCGCGTCAGCGGTGCAGATCGGGACGGTCTTGGTTGAGGAAGGGGTCGAGGTGTTTGGCCGATTGGAACGGGAGCTGGTAGCACAGTGTGGCAAGAAGGGCTATACGAAGTTGGAGGATTGCAGAGGAAAACTGAAGGAATTGTAGGACTACTTCGCTCCGAACGTTCTGGCTAGGAGTCCGAGCTGCAGAGCCCGCCGGAGTAGCTGGGCCACATTTCTGACGTTCAACCGCCGCATCAAGTTGAATCGGTGCACTTCCACGGTGCGTACGCTGATCTCCAGCATTTCCGCAATTTCACGGTTCGTATGCCCGATCGACACCAGACGAAGGATGTCACGTTGCCGGGGCGTGAGGAGATCGGCATCGATCGCTTCTTCTATCGGCTGGATTTTTCGGCTCAAAGCAGTTTTCGCGCCCATCAAGAACCTCTCATCGTCAACTCGCGCAAGTCTAGCAAAGGTCTATATTTCTGTAAACGAAACCACTCATTTGTGCAGGACTTCCGTCTTGGTTCGAAGGATTCAATTCTTCTCCATTCCCTCGTCGGTTATGATTCATTCGCTGTCCCCTGAGCCAGGGCCTTAGAGAATTATACCATTTATGTTCAATATCGCTCTGATCCGCTCCCATGGCCTCCAGCAGCCATTTCGCACCTTGCTCAGCATCGCTGGAGTCGCCCTGGGCGTGCTGGCTTCTGTGGCCATCGGGACGGCGAACGTTCAAGTCCTGCGGTCATTTGAACAGGCCGTCACGACGGTGGCCGGAACTTCTACATTGGAAATTGTGGGCAGTGATCTTGGTCTGGATGAATCCGTCATCTCGGCAGTTCGCATGGCCGAGGGGGTGGCAAGCGCTGCTCCAGTCATTGACGAAGCGGTCGTGGTTGCCCATGGAGCACAGCGTGGGCATGTGTTGAAGGTCTTGGGTCTTGATCTTCTTGCGGAGGTCGGGACGCGCGGATTTCAGCTGACTCAGGCTGACACTGAAGTGGCGCTGGATACGCTCCTGGCTCCGGACGTGTTGTATCTTGGCCGTCAGATCGCCGCCGACTGGAACCTGAGAGTCGGCAGTACTCTCGAGGTGATGGCGGGGGGGCGTCTTGTGCGGCTGCGGGTCGTAGGGCTTATTCACGACAAGGCGGGGCGTTCCTCCCTCTGGGATCGGTTAGCCATCATGGATATTGCTGCGGCGCAGCAGTTGTTCCAAGCGATCGGACGATTGGACCGGATCGAATTGGTGACGCAGTCCGGCCAGTCGCTCGACGATGTCATGGCCTTTGTCCGAACGGTGCTTCCTCCACATATGGTTGTGCAACGGCCGGCTCAACGGACGAAGCAGCTCGAAAATATGGTGCAGGCCTTCCAACTGAACTTGACGGTCTTGAGCTGGGTTGGGCTGCTCGTCGGGATGTTCTTGATCTACAACACGATGGCCTTTGCTGTGGCGCAACGGCGGCGCGAGATTGGCATCTATCGGGCGCTCGGTATGACGGAGCGGCGGGTCGCAGGCCTCTTCCTCGTGGAGGCAGGGTTACTCGGCCTCCTTGGCGGGTTCGTGGGAGGTCTTGGCGGGGTTTGGCTAGCCAGGGGGTTGGTGTCGCTCGTGAGCCGGACCATCTCAGACCTCTATGCGCCGGTCGCATCCGATGGGTCGATTGTGTCGATGGACATGTTGACGTTCGTGGCTGTGGCGAAGGGGGTGCTGCTTGGAACCGTGGTCTCGATGATAGGGGCTTTGGGTCCCAGTGTGGAAGCAGGTAGAACTGTGACGGTCCGTGCCTTGGCGCCAGGAGACTATGAATCTGCACACCAACTGAGGGCAGGCCTGTTTGGGTGGGCGAGCCTCGTATTGTTGTTGCTGGGAGGCCTCTGCTCACTGATGGGCCCGATCGGAGGTCTGCCTCTCTTTGGGTATGTCTCGACGGTCTGTCTCTTGGGGGCCCTCTCCTGTCTTGCGCCACTCTGCATCAAGGCCTTGGGCCTGAGGCGCTCTCGCCAAGAGAGTAAGCCCATGGCGCTCGGGGGGAGCCTCCGGCATATTGCGGCAGACCAGGCTGCTCGCCACCCTGGAAGGAATGCTGTGACCGTGTCGGCGTTGATGGTGGGATTGTCGATCATGATCGGTGTGGCCGTGATGGTGCGCAGCTTTCGTGACACGGTCGAGGTCTGGGTGAACGAGACCGTCATGGCCGATCTCATCGTCGCCCCGCAATCCTGGCCCCATGGGAAGCAGTCTGGCCAGTCGTCACGCGCCCTCCCAGGAGCCTGGCGTGCAACCCTGTCGGCGATTGACGGCATCGCCGCTGTCGATACCTATCGGGAGGTGCATGTGGAGGTAGAAGGCCGGCCTGTTGCGCTGGTCTCACGAGATCTCAGGCTCCATGCACAGCGCAGCCGATATCTGATGGTTCGTGGGGAACCAACAGTGGCCTTGCAGCGAGCCGCCGAGACCGGTGGCGTGCTCATGTCGGAAGTCTTGGCCAATCGATTAGGTCTTCGCGAGGGGAACAGGATTTCAGTTACGACACAGGCTGGACCAGTGAATGTGCCCATCGAGGGGATCTTCTACGATTACGCGACCGACGGTGGAAAGATGGTGATGGATCGAGACTGGTATCAGAAGCAATGGCCGGACGACCGAGTGACGGTATTCCCCATCTATTTGGCTTCCGGGGCCGATGTCGATCAAGTAAGGCAGTCGATTCTCACGCAGATTTCGGGGATGGAGGGGGTGACGGTTCCACCGTCTGTGATCCGGAACCACGAGTTGAGGAAGGAGATTCTCGATATCTTCGACCGTACCTTCGTGCTCACCTATGTTCTCGAAGCCATTGCTGTGCTAGTGGCTGTGCTCGGCATCATCAATACTCTGGTGACAGCCGTGTTGGAACGGCGGCGTGAGTTCGCTACCTTGCGAGCTCTCGGCGCCAGCGCGAGGCAGGTGGAGCGATTGGTTTTGTGGGAGGCGGCCTATCTCGGATTGATCGGGGCGGCGCTGGGCGTGGTGGGAGGCCTGCTGCTCGCGCTGCTGCTCATCCACGTGATCAATAAGCAGTCCTTTGGCTGGACGATTCAGATGACGGTTCCAGGCGGACTGATTCTGCAAGCAGTCGCACTCGCTCTTACGGCGGCCCTGGTAGCAGGCTATTGGCCTGCGCGTTGGGCCGCAAGGCAACCTCTCGTGGACGGGCTGCGGGAGGAATAGGAAAAAGTTAGAGCGTGAGCTAGTTACCGACCGGCTGCTGATGGTCCACTTCGATCTTGAAGCCTAGGTCTTCGATCATGCCCCAGACTTCTGGGGCTGGAGAGCCTGGTGTCGTGAGATAGTTGTTCACGAAGATGGAGTCGGCTGGATAGAGGGCCAAGGGCTGGAGGCTACGGAGGTTATGTTCGCGGCCGCCTGCCACGCGGAGTTCGGTTCGTGGGTGCAGAAACCGGAAGAGGCAGAGCACTTTTAAGCAGCGTTGAGGGGTCAGGTTGTCACAGTTCTCCAGCGGTGTGCCTGTCGCCGGATGGAGCGTGTTGAGCGGAATCGAGTCCGGCTTCACGTCGATCAGGGCCATTGCCAGGTCGATGAGGTCTTCGTCCTTTTCTCCCATTCCGACGATCCCGCCTGAACAGATTTCCAGTCCTGCTGCCCGCGCGTTTTGGATGGTGTTGAGCCGGTCTTGGAATGTATGCGTGGTGCAGATGGACGCATGAAAGGCTTCGCCCGTATTCAAATTATGGTTCACTCGATCGACGCCTGCCGCCTTCAGCCGCTTGGCCTGTGGTTCGCTCATAAGGCCGAGTGAACAGCAAATTTGAATTGGAATCTCCTGCTTGATCGCGCGGACGGCTCCCGCGATTTCATCGATCTCCCGGTCCAAGGGACTCCGACCGCTGATGACGATGCAATAACGTTGGGCTTTCGAGGCGGCAGCCTGCCTGGCACCGTCGATCATCTCTTTTTGCGGCAAGAGGTTATAGCGCTCGATCGGGGCGGTGGAAATCGCCGATTGAGAACAGTAGTGACAGTCTTCCATGCAGGCCCCGCTCTTGGCGTTCTGCAGCATCTGGAGGCGAACGGTCTTGCCGAAATAGCGGGATCGGACGGTAAAGGCGGCTTGGAGGAGTTCTAATAATCGCTCATCGGGACTATCGAGCACGGCCTGACATTCACTTCTGGTCAGCGTCTCGTTGCGCAAGGCTTTAGCTGCGAAATCCTGATAGTCGACCATGGGACACTCCGTTATCTGATGAGGTTGAATTGATTGCGATGCGGATGGTCTGGGCCTGCATCACGCAGCCAGCCAGGCCGAAAACCTACACGGTTTCGAAGGGAGAAGCAATGCCCTGGTAGGGAACAAGGGAGGCTGGAGAGGGGCTGTTGCTTTGGCCTTGGACCGTTTGGCCGGCATTCGGCCAGGGCAGTGCCACGAACGTATTCCACGTTCCGCAGCGGTGGCAGCGTCCCGACCATTCGGTCGATTCTTGTTGGCAGGCGGTACAGACGTAGGGCACGACCACACGCTTCTTGAAATGCAGCGCTTTTTTGAGCTCGACGACGGCCTGTTCCATATGTTGCTTGCGTAGAAAGAGATTGGCCATGATCTTATGGTAATCGACTAACTGGTCCTGTATCCCTTCGACGGTTGAGAGGATGTCGAAGGCCTCGTCGGCCATTTCGAGCCGGTAATAGAGCTTGCCCAAATAAAACTGGAGGGCTGCGTTGCTCGGGTCCTGCTGGAGGGCTTCCTGATAGACCCGGATAATTTCGCTGGGTTCGCCTTGTTCGAGAAACAGCTCTTCGAGGCGGTGCAGGATGATGATGTTGCGGGTCCTGGCATAGACCTTCTTGAGGATCTCCACCGCGTCTTTCGTTTTGCCTTCCCGAATCAGGATTTCTCCAATGCCGATGTAGGCAGGCAGGAAGGTCCTGTCTTTCTTGATCGCGCCACGGAAATAGCGCCGTGCCTTATCGGGGTGGCCACGTTCTAGTAGTTGGCGCCCAACTTCGTAGGTGCAGCCGGTGAGGAGATGGGCTTCTGCTTTGCGTTCCGGCTCAGGCAGGTTGGCTTTCAGCAGGCGATGTTGGATTTCAAGGGCTTCGCTCCATTTTTCAAGCCGGATTAAGAGGTCGCGCTCGCGAATGAGCGCGGTGAGGTTATCCGGTTCGATCCTGAGCATTTTGTGCAAGGCCTGCAAGGCGTCTTCGTAGCGCTTGGCGCCTTCCAGGTCTTTCGCCAGCTCCAGCAGGATTTCGATGTTGCGATCGTCGACGCGATTCGCCCGTTGATGAAGACGGATGGCTTCTGCGTAGTTGCTCTCTGCGCGATAAATGTTGCCAAGCCAGAGCAGCGAATCGACACGATTCGGATCCATGGCCAGGGCTTTTTCAAATAGGCCGACGGCTTCAACGATGCGTTTGGACATGAAGGCATGGGTGCCTTCACGATGGAGTGCATCGATCTTTTCCTTGCGGCGCAACAGTCGCGTGCTGCGCCAGTTGCCGATGGCATGGGCGGTTTGCCGCATGCCGACGGCCAAGGCGACGAGTACGGCGCCGACGGCCATGGAAAAGACGACGAGCGTGACCGGACTGAGTTCAAATTGGATGGAGGGGCTGGTGCGGACCGCGACCGTGCCTGGATTCAACTCGCGAAAATAGCTGTAGAGGAAGATTCCGACGCAGATGAGGAAGATAGTGGTGAGCAGTCGGAGCATCGATCTAGGCCTTTTTTTTCGCAGGAGCCTTTTTTGCCGGTGCTTTTTTCGCTGGTGGTTTCTTCGTCGATGCTTTCTTTGCCGATACCTTTTTAGCCGGTGCTTTTTTCGGCTTCTTCACGGGCTCCGGGGCGGCAACCGGTTGTGCAACCGGCGGTTCGTCCGATACGGGGATGCGTTTTGCGTCGGCCCATAGCCGTTCGAGGGCGTAATGTCCCCGGACGTCCTGTCGGAAGATATGGGCAATGACGTCGCCGTAGTCCATCAGGACCCATTGCGAATTTCTCGCGCCTTCGATGCTGCGTGCTCTGGAGCCCGCG